>NZ_DAWEMK010000003.1:35942-38114 GCF_052362415.1 Paratractidigestivibacter sp.
CAGGCGCGGGCACGGCGGAAGTCGTCGGGCTCACCGCGGGCTGGTCCGCCGGGGCGGCCTGCGCGGCGGCCGGGGCGGCAGTCGCGACGCTCTGCGCAGGGGCCGCGGCCGCACGTACGGCGGCGCGACGGGCGGGGCGCTTGCGGGCGGGCGCGGGAACGAGCACGGGCTCGGGGTCGACGTACTCCACGTCGCAGGCGTCGGACAGCATGCCGAGGCTCTTGACGATGTTCTCGCCGTGGCGGACGCCGAAGACCTCGCCGGGGACCTTGATGAACTCGGGCTCGGCGGGCGCCTCCTCGGCGACCTCCTCGGCGGGAGCCTGGTCGGCAGCTGCGGCCTGATCGCCGGAGGCCATGGCGGTCGCGCCCTGCTCGGCCGGGGCGAAGGGATCTGCGCCCTCAGCGGGCTCGATGCTCGCGAGCTTATCGCCGAGGCCGGCATAAGCGATCTCGGGCTGGTCGTCGGGCGACTGGGCCGCGGCGCGGGCGGCGGCGTTCTCGGCCGCCTCCTTCATCGCCTCGACGGCCTCGTCGATACTCTCGGGGCCGTGGACGCTCTCCAGTCCGGAGGGGCGGACGTTCTCGAGCACGCCGAGCATGGCGGCGACGCCGGACTTGTTGTCGTTCGCGCCGTCGGTGCAGTCCGAGAAGTGCTCCAGGACACCGGTCACGCCGAGCACGACGAGCGGCAGCGCAGCGAGGATGCCGATGACCCACATGAAGCGGCGGAAGCTGCCGGGGAGGAAGCCGAGCACCTGGAAGAGCATGCAGGCCGCGACGACCGCGACGCAGTACTTGCTCACCTTCCACGCGAGCGGGACGAAGCGGGCAGCTGGCGAGGACGCGAGGACGTTCTCGTGCGGGGAGTCGTAGTGGGCGACGATCACGATCGGGCGGTTGCCCTTGATGACCATGGGGCCGCACGCCTTGTGGAAGGCGACGACGTTCTGGCTGCGGGTCGTCGGGCCGAGCGGCGAGATGAAGTCGTGGCCGAAATACTTCAGCACAAAGAGCGCAGCGGGGCAGACCGCGAGCACGAAGCCGAGCGCGGTGAGCACAGGCACGCCGATTCCGCCCAGCACGATACCGATGAACATCAGCACGTAGAGCACCGAGGGCACGGTCCCGCCGAAGGTCTTCGCGTCGAACTCCTCGACGCTGGGCTCGACGTCGTGCTGCCGCATGAGGTCAGCGATGACGTCCGCCGCCTGAAGCTCCTCTTGGCTCCCGGCAGGGCAGATGCCCACCTTCTCGTTGAGGTAATCAAGATAGTCATGTGTCATGGCCATTGTGAGGGTCCTTTGGAAGAGTCTAGAGAGCAGTCTTCATCGTGATGCATACAATCAAAAGAGTATACGTCTAGGATTTGGATTTCGTGGATAGCGGGAGCGCGCATCGGCGTAATGACCTTTTTTCTCGCCGATGTGTGGGCCGGCGCGTACAGGGAGGACACGTGGCGTCACAGGACAAGCACCCCATCTCGGCCGATGAGGCACACGCCGAGAAGATCGCCCGCATCGCGGTCTTCTTTATGAACAGCTCCGCGCCAGTGCCGTCGTCGCGCGTCTACGAGCTCTTCTACCCTGGTCAGGCCCCCGCAACCGCGCGCAAGAACTTCGGCCGCGACCGCAAGACCCTCGACTCCGCCGGCGTTTACCTGCAGGAAGTCAGCGTGTCCTCCGTTAACGAGAAGTGCTGGCAGGTCGACGAGTGCCGAAGCTACGCCGCCGGTGCGGAGCTCGGCGCGCTCGAGGCGATGGCTCTCAACCTCGCCTGCCAGCCCCTGCTCGCGGACGAGGGCTTTGTCTTCGGCGACGAGCTCCGCTTCGCGCTGGCGAAGATCGACCGGAACTTCGGCGCCGCCGACCGCGCCGTCCAGACGCGCACCTGTGCGGAGTCCAAGGCCGCGAAGGTCGTCGTGGAGTGCATGGGGAGCCATCAGGCGGTCGCAGTCTCGTACCGCGACGCGCGGGGCAGGGCTTCCGAGCGGACCTTCCTCCCCTACGGCTCGTTCTCGTGCCGCGGGCACGGCTACGTCGTCGGCGATTGCATCCAGGAAGACGGCTCGA
The DNA here is from genome assembly GCF_052362415.1 of Paratractidigestivibacter sp. NCBI lineage: Bacteria > Bacillati > Actinomycetota > Coriobacteriia > Coriobacteriales > Atopobiaceae > Paratractidigestivibacter > Paratractidigestivibacter sp. The sequence goes on from NZ_DAWEMK010000003.1 coordinate 38,014, forward strand.
AGGCCACGAGGACCCTGCGGCTCGACCGCATCGAGCGGGCGAAGGCGACGCAGGAGGGCTTCGAGGTGCCGGCGGGCTTCGACATCAACGAGCACGTCAAG
>NZ_DAWEMK010000003.1:38124-55886 GCF_052362415.1 Paratractidigestivibacter sp.
CCGTTTCAGATCGGTCCGACCGTCTGCCGCGCGGTGTTCGCCGCAGGCGAGGGCGGGTTGCCCGACGCCGCGCGCGTCCACGGAGAGGTTCGGGTGGAGGACGGCCGCGAGACGTGGTCGGTCGAGGCGAGCAGCATCGAGGACGCCGCGTGCTGGGCGGTCGCCGAGGGGCTCGTGCCCGTCTTTCCGCCTGAGCTGGTAGGGGCATGGAAGTCGACGCTCGAGGGGGCGATTCGCGGTGAGTAGGGCAACGGGCGCGGGCAGGCGCGGCGCGGAGGGTTACGCGAGGACGCTGATCGACCTCGTCGGGTCCCTCACCGACGCCGGCGACTTCGTGAGCGAGCGTGCCATCGAGCGGAGGCTCGGCTGCGGGCCCGACCAGGCGCGGACCCTCTTTGCGCTGGTCCAGACGATGGGCGACTCGGACGGCATCGCGCTCTACGAGGACGAAGAGGGCCTGGCGCTCGGCGACGCCGGCGCGCGCGGGCGGCGGCTGCGGCTCACGGTCAAAGAGACCTTCGCGCTGAGCTGCGCGCTCGAGGCGCTCGGCGTGGCCGAGGACGACCCGCTGCGAGAGAAGCTGCGTGGGCTTCTTGTCGAGAAGGGAATCGACGAGGGGCTTCTTGCCCGCGTGCACACCGACGGCGAGGCCGGCCGAACCGCCAAGGTGCGCTTCGCGTGCTCGATGGCGCTCGCCCGCCACGAGGACCTCGCGTTCCTATACCGGGGCGCGGCGGACGCGGAGGAGCGGGCGCGGACGGTGGAGCCGCTCGGGCTCGAGCGCGGGGACAACGCGTGGTTCCTCGAGGCCTTCGACCTCGACCGACAGGCAAAGCGGAGCTTCCGCCTCGACCGCATGCGCGACGTGCGGAGCGCCGGGCACGCCGACGGCGCGGGCGAGAAGGTCGGCGGCGAGGCGTCCGGGCCCGGGGGAGAGAGCTGCCGTCTGGTGCGAATCTCCTTCGATGACCTGCGGTTCCTCGATCTCTTTGTGTGGCCGGGGCTCAAGATCGAGGCGCGCGACGACGCTGCCGGGACCGCGAGCGGCACCATCCCCTACTACGGCGGCACCTGGCTCGCGCGCCAGATCGCCGGCTGCGGCGGCCACGCCCGCGTCGACGACCCCGAGCTCCGCGCCCTCGTCGCCGACCACGCGCGCGCCCTTCTCTCCATCACTGGGTGACAGTCATTGCGCACAGCTTTGGGGGACACCCATCATCTGGTGCCACCCATCACTGGGTGACAGTCATTGGCTGCAGCATTCCTGGGACACCCTTGGCCCTTGCCAAGAAGCGCCCCCATCGTCCGCTTAAGGGCGATGGGGGCGCCAAGCTGCTCAGCTCTTTCATACCTGGCAATAAAGCTGCACGCAATGACTGTCGCCCGGTGTTGGTTAGAGGCAGAAGGCGGGGACGACGCCGACGCCGGACGAGACGGCGCAGTTGCGCGCGTAGCCGGGGGCGCCGTTCTCGTTGTTGGGCGCGATGTGGCAGCTCGCGTCCAGCGGGTCCGGGCTCCTCAGCCACCAACGACCGATGCCGCCGGCGACCTTATAGTGCTCGGAGTTGGCGCCCCACGTGCAGCCGAGGTCCGCGAACAGCTTGTACTGCGCACCCTCGGGGGTGTAGATGGAGTAGCGGTAGCTGCCGGAATCGAGCGTGCCGACCAGCTCGGAGTACGAGATGATCCACACCTTGTCCGCCGTGGTCTCCTGCGAGGACATGTCCGTCGCGCGGGTAGTGGTCTTGTTGACCTCGACGATCTTCGAGGCGACCTCGTCGGGAAGCTCGGACGCGAACTCGTCGTTCAGCCACGAGCGCAGCGTGGAGCTGCCCCAATCGGCGTTGCCGGAGTCGCTGACCGCGCGCTCCCCCACCGTGGAGTCGGCGATGAGCGTGATGCCGGCCTTGCCGGAGCCGTCGGCCCGCTCGTCCTGGCGGAAGCCTGCGATGCGCATCTTCACGCTCGTGCCGTCGCTGAGCTGCAGGGTCTTTGTCTGCGTTCCGTCGAGCGTGCCCGCAGCCGAGACGAGGTTGTACTTCTTTGCGATCTCGAGGCCCTCGGTGTCGCTCGACGCGGCCGCGATCTTCTGGGAGATCTGGGACAGTTCGTCCCACGAGTAGTCCTCGACCGCTTGGCGGGCGGCGAGCTCGGGTTCGGCCGGCTGCTCCGGTTGCTCCTGCTCCGGCTCGGCCTGGGTCTGCGACTGCTGCGCGGGCGCGGGAGAGGGCTTCTCGGTCTTTTGGCCCACACCGGAAAGGGCAACGATGACAAGGGCGATCACCAAGACGCCGGCGATCACGCCCGCGACGACGCCTGCGGCGGGGACGGGCATCTGACTATGGCGGCGGAGGCGGCTGGCGCTCGGGTTGAGCACCTTGCCGAAGCTGGCCGCCTCCTGCTGTTGTTGCTGCTGTTGCTTGAGCCTGCGGGCAACAGCCCCGAGGTCGCGGGTGGTCTCGGTGTCGAAGTCGTTGGCGGGCTCTTCCTGGAAAGAAGGGCCAGGCTCAGGAGCGCTGGCCTGCGCATCGGGCTGAGCCGGGAACGCCGCAGCCGGGAACTCACCGTTCTTGCCGGACCCTTCAATGGCGGCGGGCTCGACGACATCGCCGACAGCGGCGGCGTCCGCGACGGGAACGGCGGCGGCTGAGGCATCGGCTTCGTTGGATTCCTCGGCCTCGTCGACGTCATCGCACTGCGCGGCAGTGTCGGCGCCGGCCGGGGCTTCGGTCGCCTCGCCAGTGACCTCGGCGGCTCCAACCTCGGCCACATCAGGCGTGGCATCAGCTGCGGCGCCAGCGACCACCCCTTCGGCGACCGCAACCTCAGGATCCGCCTGCGCGGCCGCGGGCTCCTGCGCAGAATCCGCCCGCTCGCCCGCGCCCTCGGAAGCGATGCGCAGCTCCGCGAGCTCGTGCTCGCGGCGCTCCTTCTCTTCCTGCTGTTCCTTCCAGGCGCGTTCGGCGGCCAGGCGCTCCTTCTCCTGCCGCTCGCGCCAAGCGCGCTCGGCGGCCAGGCGCTCGTCCTCACGGTGCTGCTCCTCGACGCGGCGAGCGGCCTCGCGGACCTCGCGCTCCTTGCGTTTCTTCTCGCCGCGCTCGGCGGAGGCGGCGGTCCAGGACGAGAACACCTGGCCGAGCTTGTTCCTCGCACTGCCGATGGGGTCGTCCGACTCGTTGCGGCGCTCGATCATGCGCTCGGTGTCTTCGGGCATGCGGCCCTCGAGAGACCATGCGGAGTTCTGGGGCCAGCCGGAGGTCGAGTATCCGCTCACCGAGGTGGGCGCGGAGTTCGCTCCCGGCCGAGAAGCCCTCACCGGGCGAGGGCCGCGGCGCTGAACGTAGGTCGACCTGGGCGAGGGCGCCATGGGGACGAAGGGCACCGCGCCGATGGGCAGCGGGTCCTCGAGCTTCGTCGGAGCGGGAATCTGACTTGCGCGGTGGGCATCAGAGGAGGCATCGACTGCAGGCGCGGCGGCACCGGCATCGGCAACGTCAGCAGAGCCGGTAGCGGCCTCGCCCGCGGCGACAGCCTCGCCCGCGGCCCCGCCGTCGGCGGCAGGCTCGGCGGCCGTCGCAGGCGCGGCGCCCTTACGCCCCTCCTCCGGCTCGACCGGGGAGGCGCACATATAACAAAAACGGGCTCCGTCCGGCAGCTCGGCCCCGCACTTCCTGCAACGCATCGATACCCTCCAACGTCGCGTGGACATTACCCCTAAATGTACCTGATTATGAACGCGGCCCGCCGGTGGGCGGGCCGCGCATTCATTAATTGCTTGAACCCGTGAGAATCTGAACGGGCGTGAAGGACGTGGTTATCTGGTCCCTCAGCTCGTCTTGGAGCGTGTCATCGATGCCGGTGATCGTGCAGCTGAAGTTCACGCCGGCGCTCGACTGGGTCTTCGTCCAGATGAACGTCATGATCGACTTCACCTCGCCCGTCGGCTTGAGGAAGCCGAAGAGCTGCGAGCGCTCGATCTTGCCGTCTGTGCTCTCATGGACGTTGACGTGGTAGACCACGGTGTTGATGTTCGGGTTGAGCAGCGAGTTAACCGCGAAGGCGGTCGCCTGGACCTGCGAGCCTGCGAAGCACTGCAGCGCGTTCTCGGAGCTCGTGTCGGTGACGGACACCTCGATGCGGCCGGTGTTCTCGTCGGCCTCCTGCACCGAATAGTCCTCGGGGAACTGCGTGAAGCCGTTGCCCCACTCGACGCCGCCGCCGAGCGCGGACGCAACGGTGCGAACGTTGACGTTCTCGGAGAGGTTCGAGGTGTTCGAGCGGCGCACCAGGCCAAAGAAGACCTGCATGGCGACGACGCCCACGAGGAAGATGACCACGAAGGCGACGGCGGTCTTCGCGATGACCTTCTCGACGTTGGAGCCGGAGGGGTCGTCGGAGGACAGTGGGTCGACGTCGACGGCGTGGCCCTTCTCCTTGCGGTGGCGGCGCTCGCGCGCCGCGCGCTCCTCGTCGGTGTGGCCGGTCTCGTCAACGGTCGCAAAGAGCGCCTCCGCCTCGTCGGCGGTGAGGGCGCCCCTCTGGATGCGCGCGATTTCGTATTTCTTGGCCATGTGTTTCCCCGTAATCGAAACAGCAATGTAGTCAGTATACCGCCGGGCCGGCATCTGTGGGCCGCGCCGGGACGCCGCCCGCGTACAAAGAAGCACGGGCGGGCCTTCCTCGCGGCCTCGTGCCGGGGCTCTTTTACGCCCCTTGGGCGAACTGCATGCGGTAATACCGCGCGTAGGTGCCGCCGGCGGCGAGGAGCTCCTCGTGCGTGCCGCGCTCCACCACGCGCCCGTCCTCGACGGTCGCGATCTCGTCGGCGCCCTTGATGGTCGAGAGCCTGTGCGCGATCACGATGGTGGTGCGCCCGCGGGCTAGCTCGGAGAGCGACTCCTGCACCACGCGCTCCGACTCGTTGTCGAGCGCGCTCGTGGCCTCGTCGAAGATCAGGATCGGCGGGTTCTTGAGGAAGACGCGCGCGATGGCGATGCGCTGCTTCTGGCCGCCGCTGAGGCGCGTGCCCCTCTCGCCCACCTCGGTGTCGTAGCCGTCGGGCAGGCTCTCGATGAAGTCTGCGATGTTCGCGCGGCGGGCCGCCTCCGCGACCTCCTCGGCCGTCGCGCCGGGTTTGCCGTAGGCGATGTTCTCGCCGATGGTCCCGTCAAAGAGGTACACGTCCTGCTGCACGAGGCCGATGGCGCGACGCAGCGAGGACTGGGTGACGTCGCGGACGTCCTGCCCGTCGATGGTGATGGAGCCCGACGCCACGTCATAGAACCGCGGCAACAAGCTGCAGGTGGTCGACTTGCCGCCACCGGAGGGACCCACGAGGGCGAGGGTCTGCCCGGGGCGCACCGTCAGGTTCAGGTCGTCGATCACGGGGCGCTCGCGGGCCTCGCCGTTCTCGTCCAGCTCGACGTCGGGGTACGAGAAGCACACGCCGCGGTACTCGATGGCGCCGGGGCCGACCGCGAGGTCGGGCGCGCCGGGGGCGTCCGCCACGTCGGGCTCGGTGCGCAGGACCTCGTCCATGCGACGGAAGCCGGCGATGGCCTTCTGGTACATCTCGGTGGAGTTGACCAGGGTCTCGATGGGCGTGCAGAACAGCGAGATATACAGCGCGAACGTCGCCATGTCCGCCGCCGAGAGCTCGCCTTGGGCGACGAGCCAGCCGCCGAGCACCGCGACGACGGTGTAGAGCGCGCCCGTCATGAGGCCATAGACACCGTAGTAGCGGCCCATCGTGCCGTACATGTCCTCCTTCGAGGCGAGGTAGCGCTCGTTCGAGGCTCGGAACTTGGCAGACTCGGCCGCCTCGTTGGCGAAGGACTTGACGACGCGGATACCCTCGAGCGAGTCCTGGAGCTGCGCGTTCACGCCGCCGATCTTCTTGCGATTGTCCGTAAAGGTCGCGCGCATCGTCAGGTTCATGCGCACCATCACGGCCGCAAAGACGACCGTGACCACAAGGATCGCCCCCGCGAGCGCCGGCGAGAGGCCAAAGAGGATGACGAAGGAGCCGATGATCTCGATGGCGCAGATGATGATCCACTCGGGCACGTGGTGGGCGGCCTCGCAGATGTCGAAGAGGTCGTTGACCACGCGGCTCATCATGTCGCCCGACGAGTGCGAGTCGAAGTAGGCGAAGCCCATGCGCTCGTACTGGTCAAAGAGGTCCTGGCGCATCTGGGACTCCATGCGCGCGCCCATGATGTGGCCCTGCGCGCTCACGAAGTAGCGGCAGCCGCAGCGCACGAGGTACATGGCCACGAGGGCGGCGGCGATGACGGGAAGGGCCTGGATGATCGCCGCGGCGCCCTGCGTGAAGAGCCCGCCCGTAAGCGAGCGCAGGATCACGGGAAAGCTCAGGTCGACGCCGGCGACCACGACGGCGCACACGGTGTCGGCGATGAAGAGGCCTATGACCGGTTTGTAGTAAGCAAGAAAACGCTTGAGCACTTCTATGTTCCTCCTTCGCGCCCGGGACGCGCGGCACAACGGGGGCAGGCACCCGTTTATAAAGGTGCCTGCCCCCGTTGCTCCGCCGCCGCGAGGCGGCTTGGTTTACTGCTGGTCGGCGAGGCGACGGCCGATGGCGTCGCACAGGAGGGCGCCGACGACGGTCTTCGCGTCCTCGATGCGGCCATCGAGCACGGCGTCCACGAGCTCGGAGACCTCGACGAGGTCCACGTTGATGAACTCGTCGTCGTCCGGGCTCGACTTGCCGAAGGTCAGGCCGGTCGCCATATAGATGTGGATGAGCTCGTCGGTGAAGCCGTCCGAGCTCGCGATGGTGGTCAAGAAGGCCATCTTCTCGGCGACCATGCCGGTCTCCTCGAGAAGCTCGCGGTTCGCGCACTCCAGCGGGTCCTCGCCGGGGGCGAGCTTGCCGGCGGGGATCTCGACCGTCACGCGGCCGAGCGCCGTGCGGTACTGGCGCACGAGGCAGATCCGGCCCTCGGCGGTCAGCGCCACGACGGCGACGGCGCCCGGGTGGCGCACGACGTCGCGCAAGGCACGGCGGCCGTCGGGCAGCTCGACCTGCAGGCGGTTCACGTTGAAGATGCGGCCGGTCCAGGCCACGTCCTCGGTCAGGGGCTTCTCCGCGAGGCCCGCGTCGCGCGGGTCGTCGTCGCCGAGCACGAGCTCGCGCTCCTCGGGAGCGCCCGACACATGGTCGTGCGCGGAGCGGTCCCCGTCGTAGGTGAAGGCGGCCACGGAGTCACGCATCTCGTCGACGGCGCCCGTGAGCTCTTGGTTGTTGTTCTCTTCCTCAGCCATTCGATTCTCCCTAGCGGCCCTGGATGCAGCGCAGGCCGATGTCCGAGCGGTAGGTCTTTCCGTCGAAGTCGATCTTCTGACAGGCGGCGTACGCGAGCTCGCGGGCCTTCTCGAAGGTCGGCGCGACCGCGGTCACGTCGAGCACACGGCCGCCGTTGGTGAGCACGCGGCCCTCGTCGTCGAGTCTGGTGCCGGCGTGGTAGACGGTCACGCCGTCCATAGCCTCGGCGTCCTCGATGCCGGTGATGACCTTGCCCTTCTCGTAGGAGCCGGGGTAGCCCGCCGAGGTCAGCACGACGGACACAGCCCAGTCGTCGTCCCAGCGCACGTCGCCCGCGTCGAGCGTACCGTCGTCGCAGGCCAAAAAGACGTCCACGAGGTCCGCCTTCATGCGCGGCAGCACGACCTGGGTCTCCGGGTCGCCGAAGCGGGCGTTGAACTCGAGGACCTTCGGGCCGTCCTTGGTCAGCATGAAGCCGCCGTAGAGGCAGCCCGAGTAGGTGATGCCCTCGGCCGCGAGCTCGGCGACGACGCGCTTCTCGATGTCGACCATGGTCGCGAGCTCCTCGTCGGTGACCATGGGGACCGGGCTGTAGACGCCCATGCCACCGGTGTTCGGGCCGCGGTCGCCGTCGAGTGCGCGCTTGTGGTCCTGCGAGGTGGCCAGGGGAACGAGCGTCTTTCCGTCGGTGAGGGCCAAAAGCGAGCACTCGGGGCCTTCCATCATCTCCTCGACCACGACGGTCGCGCCCGCGTCGCCGAAGGTGCCGCCGAAGCACTCGTGGACGCCCTCGAGAGCCTCCTCGGTGGTCTGCGCCACGATAACGCCCTTGCCGGCCGCCAGCCCGTCGGCCTTGACGACGATGGGGCCGCCGACCTGGCGGACGTAAGCCGCGCACTCGTCCTCGTCGGTGAAGCTGCGGTAGGCGGCGGTGGGCACGCCGGCGCGGGCCATGACCTGCTTGGCGAACTTCTTGCTGCCCTCCATCTGGGCGGCCTCACCATTGGGGCCGAAGCACGGGATTCCCGCGGAGCGCACCGCATCGGCGACGCCCGCCACGAGCGGGGCTTCCGGGCCGATGACGACGAGCCCGATCGCGTGCTCGCGCGCCCAGCCGGCCACGGCGACGGGGTCCTCCGCGTCGAGCTCCACCTTGGTCGCCAGCCCGTACATGCCGCCGTTTCCGGGGGCCACGTAGAGCTTGCCCGCGCGCGGAGACTCGGCGAGCTTGGCCAGGATGGCGTGCTCGCGCCCACCGGCGCCCAACAGCAGGATATCGACCTTCTGGGAAGTGCTCATGGATGCCTCCAATTGAACGAAATGCAGCTAGTCGGTTTACTTGGGCGCGAGCTCCGGGTAGATGATCCCCTTGGGAAGAGGACCACCGGCGCCCGCCTCCAGGTATCGCTTGTACGGGGCGAAGGCGACGCCGGCCACATCCGCGCCCGTGTTGACCAGAATCGAGGGCGCCGTCCGGCCGCGGCCGAGGCGCATGGAGCAGAACTCGTTGGTGTCGAGCGGCTTCTCGAGCGTACGGAGGGTCTTCGAGCCGTCCATGCCCATGACGGCGTAGACGAGATCGCCCTCCTGCGCGGCGATGGAGCTCATGGCGTGCGCAGCGCGGCCGCACAGGTTCGAGAGGTCCGTCGAGCGCGCGATCGCGGTCGCCTCGCCGCGGGTGAGCAGATACAGCGTCCGCTCCCCGATGACGCGCAGGCGCAGGGAAGAAGCCCGCGCCATGAGGCCGTTCTTACGGCCGCGCAGCTCGCCGCGGACGAACGACGCCGACGACGAGGGGATGAAGAGGAACCTGACCTCGCGCGCGAGGGCGCGGGCGCGGGCGACCGCCTCCTCGAACTCGACGCCTGCCGCGCGCGCCATGGCCAGGCGCTCGACGACCATGCCGAGGCCGACCGACGCGACGCCCGCGTCGACGGTGCGCAGCACGCAGGGACCTCCCCCGAGCTCGGCGATGGCCTGCTCGGCGGCTCCCCAGCTGCCCGTGCCCGAAAGCGAGGTGCACACGGTCGCGATGTGATCGTAGCCCTCGTCGATGAGCCGCTGGTAAACACCGAGGATGCGCTCTTTGGAGAGCTTCTGGACCTCGGCGGACTTGTGCCGCGTGATCAGCGCCGTAGCCTCGTCGCGGTCGGCATCGTCCATGAGGACGCGGCCGCCGGCCTCGATGCCCAGCGGGACACACACGACCTCCAGCCTCGAGAGGATCTCGGGCGGGAGGTCGCAGGTGCTGTCGCAGACTATGGCGAAGGATTTGCGCGTCACGGGTGAGCGGTGCCTCTTACTTCCAGAAACGGTTGATGGTCTGCTCGCGGTCGGGGCCGACGGCGACGAACGAGACCTTGACGCCGCTGAGCTCCTCGATGAGCTTGATGTAGTCCTGGGCGTTCTTCGGGAGCTCGTCGAAGGACTTGCAGCCGGTGATGTCCTCGGTCCAGCCGGGGACCTCGATGTACTTGGGCTTGGCCGCGTCAAAGAGGGCGCGGTGCTCGGGGACGGTCGTATACTCGACGCCGTCGCAGTCGTAGGCGGTGCAGACCTTGATGGTGTCGAGGCCCGTGAGCACGTCGAGCTTGGTGATGGCGAGATCGGTGAGGCCGTTGACCTGCGCGGCGAACTTGGTGACGACGGCGTCGTACCATCCGCAGCGGCGCTTGCGGCCCGTGGTCACGCCGTACTCATGGCCGGTCTCGAGCAGGAACTTGCCCACGCCCTCGTCGAGGTCGAGCTCGGTCGGGAAGGGGCCGGAGCCGACGCGGGTGAGGTAGGCCTTCGCCACGCCGAGGACGCGGTCGATGTTGGTGGGGCCGACGCCCGAGCCGGTGACGGCGCCGCCGGCGGTGCAGTTGGAGGAGGTCACGAACGGGTAGGTGCCGTGGTCGATGTCGAGCATCGTGGCCTGGGCGCCCTCAAAGAGGATGCTCTTGCCCTGGGCGAGCTCCTCGTTGAGCAGCTTGCCGCTCTCGACGATGTGCGGGTTCAGGCGCTCGGCGTAGGCGGCGAACTCCTCGCAGACGGCGTCGACGGAGTAGGTCGGCAGGCCGTAGACCTTCTCGAGGATGGGGTTCTGGTAAGCGAGGGACGCCTCGACCTTCTCGCGGAAGCGGGCGGGGTCGAGCATGTCCTGCATGCGCAGGCCAGTGCGGTTCATCTTGTCCATGTAGCAGGGGCCGATGCCGCGCTTCGTGGTGCCGATGAGGTTCTTGCCGAGGTTCTTCTCGTGCGCGCCGTCGAGGTCTTTGTGCCAAGGCATGACGATGTGCGCGTTGCCCGAGATGCGCAGGCCGGCGCAGTCGAGGCCCTCGGCCTTGAGGTGGTCGATCTCCTCGAGGATGACGGTCGGGTCGACGATGCAGCCGTTGCCGATGACGGAGAGGACGTCCTTGTGGACGATGCCCGACGGAATCTGGTGAAGGGCGAGGTGATGGCCGTTCGCGACGACGGAGTGGCCGGCGTTCGCGCCGCCGCCGTAGCGGCAGACCACGTCGAAGTCACCGGAGATGAGGTCGGTGATCTTTCCCTTGCCCTCGTCGCCCCACTGGGCACCCACAAGCACTGTTGCGGACATGTGCATCCTCTCTTTGAATTGAGACATACAGGCTGATTATAGCAGCGCCCGCCGCTGGACGGCGTCTAGTCCTCGTAGTGGTTGTCGATCTCGACGAACTTGGTGGAGCTGGCGAGGAAGGTCAGCGGCACGTCCGCGAGCGAGCCGGAGCGGTTCTTGGCGATGATGAAGGTCGTCTCGCCGACGGCGGGACGGTCCTCACGGGCAGCCTCTTCCTCGTTCATGGAGCGGTCGAGGAAGCAGACGATGTCGGCGTCCTGCTCGATGGAGCCGGACTCGCGCAGGTCCGAGAGCTGCGGGCGCTTACCGGTTCGGTTCTCGACGGTACGGTTGAGCTGCGACAGCGCGACCACGGGGACGCCGAGGTCCTTGGCCATGATCTTGATGCCTCGCGACATCTCGCCGACCTCGGTGGCGCGCGAGTCGGCGCGGTGCCCGCCCTGCGGCGGCGAGACGAGCTGCAGGTAGTCGAGGACCACGATGCCGAGCTTCTTTCCGCGGAGCATGCGACGAGCCTTGGCTCGCACCTCGGTCACCGTGGTGCCGGGGGTGTCGTCGATGACGATGTCGAGCTGGCTCAGCTGGTTGACCGCCTCGAGGATCTGCGGCCACTGGTCGTCGCGGATGCGGGCGGAGCGGATCTCCTGCAGCCCGATGCGCGCCTCGGCGGCGAGCAGGCGCTGCGCGATCTCGGCCTTGGACATCTCGAGCGAGAAGAACGCGACGGAGGCCCCGTGGTAGGCGGCGTTCGTCGCGAGGTTCAGGGCGAAGGAGGTCTTGCCGACGCCCGGTCGGGCGCCGAGGACGATCATCTGGCCGGGGCGCAGGCCGAGCAGGCACTCGTCGATCTTCGGGAAGCCGGTCTGGACGCCGAGGGTCTTCTCGCCGGCCATCGACTGCTCCTCGAGCTCCTCGTAGAGCTCGCCCATGATCTCCTCGAGCGACTGCTCACTTTGGCGCACGTCGCGGTTGGTAACGTCGAGCAGGAGCTTCTCGGCGCGGTCGACGACCTCCTTGGTGTCCTCGGGGGCGTCGAAGGCCAGCGCTGTGATCTGGGCCGAGGCCTGGATCATCTTGCGCAGCGTGGTGTCGCGGTGGAGCATCTCGATATAGCGGCGCCAGCCGACGAGGGCGAGCGAGTTGTTGCCCAGGCCGAGGAGGAACGATCGGCCGCCGATGCGCTCGAGGTCGCCCTGGGTGCGCAGCTGGTCGGCGAGGCTGATGGCGTCGATGGGGCGGTTCTTGTCGAACATCTCGCGCATGGCGACGAACACGATGCGATTCGACGGGTGGAAGAAATCGTCCGGCGTCAGGCCGATCAGGCACTCCTGCAGCGCCTCGGCGCTGATCATCATGGCCGAGAGGACCGAGGACTCCGCCTCGAGGTCCTGGGGCATGTCGCGCCCCTCCTCCATCGTCATCTTCGTCGGGTTGATTCCGTAGTCGTCAGCCACCGTCTGCCTTTCGTCGTTTGCGTGAGCCTTATTCTACCGATTGCGTATGGGGAGGTTGTCTTCCGCCGCAGCGGCGTGTTCCGAGGAGTTTCAACACGTGCTCGAGGGTTTAAGCGGGGGTTATTCCAGTTTTCAACGTTTTCAACATTAACCCGCGGCTTACAGAACCACAGTTTTCAACATGTTTTCGACATTCGGCATATCCCCAGCTAAGAAGCCTGAGCATCCGTTCGCCTTCCCGCACAGATTTGACCACTGATGCAAAACCGCAGGTAGACGGCTTGAGTTTGCGCTTCGCAAAAGAAAGCCCCAGAAGACCACTTGGTCCTCCGGGGCTCATGTGCGCTATGCCACCCGACCTCGACTTCTATGTAAGCTAGGCGCTTACCTGCGGGTTTTGTAGAAAACCCCAGCTAGATGCCGAGCCGTGTAAACAGTGGCTACTCGGCGACCTCAGCGGTCTCCTCGGAAGCCTCGGCCTCGTCGGCCTCGGTCTCCTCGGCAGCCTCCTCAGCCTTGGCCTCCTCGGCCGTGACGCCGACGAGGACGGTGACCTCGGCGGTGATGTCGCGGTAGAAGTTGACCGGGACCTTGTGGGCGCCGACGCTCTTGATGCCGTTGCCGCGGCCGACGCGCTTGCGGTCGACCTCGGTGCCGAGCTGAGCCTCGATCGCGTCGGCGACCATGGCGGCGGTGACGGAGCCGAAGAGCTGGCCCTCCTCGCCGATCTTGGCGTCGACGGTCACGGACTTGCCGTCGATGGCGGCCTTGAGGGCCTCCGCCTTGGCAATACGCTCGGCCTCGCGCTTCTCGATGTTCTTGCGGCGCTGCTCGAGCTGCTTGATGTTGCCCGGGGTGGCGGGCTGGGCCTTCTGGTTGGGGAACAGGAAGTTCTCCGCGAAGCCCTGAGCGACCTCTACGATGTCGCCCTCGCCGCCCTTACCCCGAAGCTCCTCCAGGAGGATGACTTTCATGGGATACTCCTTCGTCGGTCGGCTCTCGCCGACCCTTAATCCTGCTTCGGTTCGTCCTGGATCGCATGGCGCTGCTCACCGCGCGGAAGCCGGCGGAAGTTGCTCCAGATATCCAGGAGTCCCACGACGCTCATTACGATGAACTGCACCTCGAGATACAAGGCCGCCAGGATCGCGAGCCGAGCGGCGAATGCGGGGGTCTTGCGATTCCGCATGTGCCACACGAGGACCGCGAGGCCCTGCGCCGCCAGCGCGTACCGCACGGTCAGCAGGGCATTGCCCGAGACCATGAGGACGACGTTGCCGAAGGTGTCCTGGTGGGTGTACCAGGCCACGCATCCGGCGAGGGCCGCGACGAAGACCGCGACGACCCAAAGCGGCAGGTCGAAGAGACCGAAGTCCGGCCACTCGACCCTACGGCTGCGCAGGCGGCGGGCGGCGAGCCCTGTGCCTGCGAACGCGCAGAGGAACTCGAGCATCGACTCGGTCGAGAACGCCGCGGGCCAGAAGGTCCGCACCGCCCACTCCACGAGCGATCGGCTGGAGGCGTCGACGCCGGCAGCCTCGAGGGCCTGCAAGTTGCTCACAAGCACCTCGATGAACGAGTCGCCCACCCTCGTGCCCGCCATCATCGCCGATGCGGCCGCCGACCCGATCTGGGCCGCCGCCGTGATCGCGACGATCGCGCACGCGACCCCTGGGCGCATCCGGCCCTTCTCGACCGCGAGGGCCGATCCGAGCGAGAGCGCGCCGACGATCAGCGCGTCCGGCACCGCGCCGGCGCCAATGAAGGCGCCGCCGATGCCGCAGGCAACGAGCGTGCCGGCGGCGATGAGGGCATGAGCGCCCCTACCCCTGCCGGCGCCTGCACACAGGGCACCGAACCCCATGAGCAGGCAAGCCAACGGCGGCACGCTTGCCGCCGATAAAGCCCCTGCGACGCAAAGGACGCATGCGAGGACGAACGGCGTCTCCTTGGGACCGTTTTGGCGCTGGTCCTTCCAGAGCGTAAGCCCGCCCTCCTGCTGGGGTTCTCCTGCCCCGTGCATCCCCTCGGGAACGGGGGGAAGCCCGTTGTCATGCGAGAAACCCAAGCTCAAACGCCCTTTCTCGAAGCGGTTCCGATTACTAACCGCGGTTACGGCCGCCGCGGCTGGAGACCACGGGGACGGTGTAGGGCAGAAGGGCCATCTCGCGGGCGCGCTTAATCGCGTTGGCGATGTCCCTCTGGTGCTGCGTGCAAGCGCCAGTGACGCGGCGCGGCTTGATCTTGCCGCGATCGGTCATGTACTTACGAAGAAGCTGCGTGTCCTTGTAATCGATGAACGCAGTCTCCTCCTTGCAGAACTGGCAGAACTTGCGACGCGGCTGGCGCGAAAAATCTTGCTTCTGCTGAGCCATGTCTATGTTGCCTTTCGTATGGCGACCGTAGGTCGCCGGTGTTTAGAACGGGATGTCCTCGTCGTAGACGTCCGCCGGAGGCGGGGTCTGGACGGGACGGGCAGCCGGCGCAGGCGCCGCATACGCGGGAGCCGAGGCCTGGTAGCCCTGGTTGACCTGGGCGTATTGCTGCGGAGCGGGGGCCTGATAGCCCTGACCCTGCTGCTGGCCGTTCCTCGAGGAGAGGAAGTCGAGGTCATCGACGACGACCTCCAGCTTGCTGCGCTTCTGCCCGTCCTTCTCCCAGGACGAGTAGCGGAGCTTGCCCTCGATGGCGACCTTGGAGCCCTTGGAGAGGAAGCGCGAAAGCGGTTCGGCGCGGGCGCCGAAGACGACGCAGTCGACGAAGTTCGGGTAGTCCTCCCAATCGCCGGTCTGCTGGTTACGCCTACGGTCGTTGACGGCGACCCCGAAGTGCAGGATCTGCGTGCCGTTCGTCGTGGCGCGGAGCTCGGGGTCCCTCGTGAGGTTGCCCGTGATCATCACCTTGTTGATGCTCATTTGACTCACTCCCTCTTCGTGCAGGCCTCGGCCTGCGCCTCCATGCTTAGTCCCTGTCCTCGCGGCGCACGATCATGTGGCGCTTGACAGCGTCGTTGATGCGCAGAACTCGGTCGAGCTCGGCGATCTGCGTGGGGTCTGCGTGGAAGTTGATGAGAGTGTAGTCACCCTCGGTGAGGTCGTCGATCTCAAAGGCGAGCTTGCGCTTGCCCCAGTCCTCGACGTTGTCGATGGTGCCGCCGTCGGTCGTCACAGCAACCTCGATGCGCTTCATAGCGCCGGCGCGCTGCTCCTCGTTGGACGCGGGATCGACAAAATACAGCAGTTCATAAGCCTTCATGTGGTCACCTCCTCTGGGCTGATGGCTCCGGGAAGTGAAGGTGCACCCGGAGCAGGAAAGTTCCGAAGGAGGATGTTAACACACGCCGGCGCGATTTCTCGCAAAGAACCTGCTAATGCTTCGTTTTTCCTCGAATTCGGCCTCCACGCCGCCCTTCTTTATAGACGAGACGAGCGTAACAGAGCCGCGGGACAACAATCCTTCCCGTGCCTTCCGTGAACCTTTCGGGTGTCTTTCCGCTGGTTAACAGGGTTTTCTACAATCTAAAGGCCAAGGCCCCCGGTGCTGTTCGGTCAGCTCCGGGGGCCTTGGGGGCTCGCTCATTGTTTCTCCACGACCGCCTAGGCGAGCGGGTCGTTTTCGTCGGCGGAAGGCTCCTGGTCGCCCTCATTCGGAAGCTTCCCGACAGGAGCCGCCGCGATAGGCGTCACCTCGATGATGCCATCGTCAGAGTTTTCATCATCCCGCAGGTCAGGGGCGGCATCCGATTCATTCTCCTGACCGGAGGCGGCATCGGCGGCGCATCCGTCCCCGCCGTCCTTGCGCATCGGGGCTCCGCAGTTGGGGCAGAACCTCGACGCGGACGGAACCTCGGCGCCGCAGCTCGGGCACGCGAGCGGCATGGGCATCCCCGCCACCGGCGGCACAGGAACGTCTGCCGCGGGCGCCTCGGGAACGACCGGCTCGGGCAGCGGGTCCTCGTCCCTACCCCAAGCGGGCACGTTGAACTGGCGCAGCCACAGTGCGACGCCGCAATAGCTCAGCAGGTTCACAAAGACGCCCGAGACGAGCGCGAGCACCGCCGTGATCAGGATCGCGGGCCCGAACTGCTGGAAGAGATAGCCTACGACCTCGAGCGCGAGTCGGGCCTCCTCTGCCTCGGTCATGTAATAACCGTAGCCGCCGCTCACGTAGTCGCCGAGGTCCATAAAGAAGCCGATGGAGCCGATCGCGGCGGGCACAAAGAGGAAGAGCGCAACCACCACGACGATGACGCCGGCGACGAGGCTGATCAGCCACACGCGCAGAAGCCCCCACGGGTCGTGGGAGCCCATCTGCCACAGGGTCGGGGCGCGGTAGCCGGCCTTGAAGTTCTGGTACACCGTGGCGCGAACAGCCGCGACCATGACGAGCATGCCGACGAAGATCATAAAGACGCCCCACGCGAAGCTCAGGAGCTCGCCGACCCACGGGAGGTTGCCGAGGATCCCGCCCACGAACGCGGCGACGATGTTCCAGCCCACAAAGACGACCGCGCCGCGCCAGCCGGATTTAATGAGCTGGCCGACCTTCACGTGACGGGAAGGGGCCTCGGTCGAGCCCCAAGCCACCCGACGTGCCCACTCGAGGCAGTACCCGAACACGGCAAGCGGGCCCACGATGGGCACGAGCGAGGCGAGCGCGCACAGGGCGACCGGTTTCCACCAGCCCTTCTCTTGAGTGAGCATTGCCCAAGCACGGCTAAAGTAGCAGTCCTTCTGGAACCCGCTGAGGTTGGCTTCGTTAGACATGATTCTCCCATCTGCAGAGGTTACACAGAGCATACCCCACGAGCCTGAAACCTAACCAGAACCTGCTGGTTACGGCATGCGCGCCATCGCAACATACGATTGCGACGGCTCGGTTGAGACGCGGAAAGCAGCGAGACGGACCCTTATTTGCACAAAAAAGCCCCGGCGCGAACGCCGGGGCTATTCAATCAATGGCGGAGGAGGAGGGATTCGAACCCTCGTACCCCGAAGGGTAAACGGTTTTCGAGACCGCCGCATTCAACCACTCTGCCACCCCTCCGTAAGGGCGACGGGGGCCCGAAGGCCCCCGTTAAAGATTCTGGCGGAGAGTCTGGGATTTGAACCCAGGATACGCTTTAGACGTATACACGATTTCCAATCGTGCTCCTTCGGCCACTCGGACAACTCTCCAGTTGAAGTGGTGCGGGGGTTATTGTAACGGAAGATTCGGCGCGACGCCACTTCTTTTTTGATTATCTTGCTAGGATTGTTGAGAATTCTGCACATCTTCCGCTTCAGGAGTCTGATGTTCACCTTATACGCCCAAACAAGCACCCAGATCGCCATGAGCCTTCCGGCTTGGCTTGACCTCGCCTCCGTGAACGTCGGCGGAATCTCGGGGGCGCTTGTTGACAAAGAGCGCAAGCTCGACCCCATCGGCTTCATCG
>NZ_DAWEMK010000004.1:0-1039 GCF_052362415.1 Paratractidigestivibacter sp.
GGGCTGCTGCGCCGCGACCTGCGACTCGTACTCCTGGCGCGCATTGTTCGCGTCGGACAGCGCGGTCACGGCGTTCGTGACCTCGCTGTCGACCTGCGCCTTCTGGGACGCCAGCGCGCTTTGCGCCTGCTCGAGCTCGGAGCTCGACTGGGCGAGCTCCTCGATCGCGGCGTTGTTGTGGGACGTGATCTTGTCCAGGTACTGGACGGTCGAGATGACCTCGTTGAAGTCGTCGCTGGAAAGAAGGAGCTGGATGAGATCGTTGCCGTTGGTCTGCATCTTGTAGGCGGTGCGCAGGGACTTGGCCGCGGCCTCCTTCTTTGCCGGGAGCTCGGCCTGGATCTCCTGGATCTTCTGCTGGTTGGCGTCGATCTTGTCCTGGAGCTCGGTCGCGTGCTGAACGGCGGCGTTGTACGCCTCGTTGCTCGCGTCGATCCGGGACTGGAGCTCGTCGAGCGTGGAGGCCTGGGCGGCCGCCGGGGCCGCGAGGGCGAGGGCCAGCGCGGCTGCGAGCCCGGCGCGGACGGCGATGTTGCTGTTGGTGCGTTTATTCTTCATTAGATCGAGTTCATCTCCGAGAGGACCGAGGAGTACCACTCCTGCCAAGTGGGCGGACAGTATTTCTGGGCGGTGCTTACGCTCAACTGGCCCCCATAGCCCGAGGCGAGCCCCGCCACGTGCGAGCGGATGGCGGTGTCCCAGTCGGGCCAGCTCGATGAGCCCCAGCCCCATGCGTTGTGCGGGCGGAAGCAGACGGCTCCCTTGGAGCTCTCGACGCAGCTGATCGCGGGCGAGAGGCGCGGGTCGACGCCGTAGTCCCAGGCGGCCTCGGCGAACGTCTTTCCATGGCCGGAAAGAGGTGAGCCCGCGAGGTAGGCGTCGATGCGCGGCTGCCATTTGTTCACGAAGGAGTCCTTCTCGGACCACTGAACGGGGGTGCTCGTGGCGTTGTCGGGCACCTTGACCTCGGCGGACGCGCCGGAGTTCGTCGTGAAGGTGGGCTGGGCGGCGGGCTTCTCGTCCGCTTTCTCGTCGGCCT
>NZ_DAWEMK010000004.1:1049-35935 GCF_052362415.1 Paratractidigestivibacter sp.
GCTCCTGCTGGGCTGCGGCCTGCTGTGCCGCGGCCTGCTTGGCGGCCTCGATCGCCTGCTTGGCGGCCTCGGCCTCGGCGGCCGCCTGGGCGGCGCGCCGCTCCTCGAGCTCCTGGCGGGCGGCGACCGCGTCGTCCATCGCCTGCTTGGCGCTCGCGGCGTCCGACTCGGCCTGGGCCTTCTCGGAGGCGAGGGCGTCGCGCGTCTGGCTGAGCTCGGAGCTCAGATCCACGAGCCCGTTGATGGCGGTGTTGTTGTGCTCAGCGATGGTGTCGAGGTAGCGGACGTTCGAGATGACCTCGCTGAAGTCCTCGCTCGAGAGGATGAGATTGATCAGTCCGTT
Source organism: Paratractidigestivibacter sp. (assembly GCF_052362415.1). NCBI lineage: Bacteria > Bacillati > Actinomycetota > Coriobacteriia > Coriobacteriales > Atopobiaceae > Paratractidigestivibacter > Paratractidigestivibacter sp. The sequence goes on from NZ_DAWEMK010000004.1 coordinate 1,393, forward strand.
CGAGCCCTGCTGCATCTTGTACATGGCGCGCAGCGAGGTCGCCGCCGACTGCTTGGCAGCGGGCAGCTCGGCCTCGATCTGGCCGATGCGCTGCTCGTTGGCGTCGATCTTCGCCTGGGCGTCGTCCACGCGCTGCTGGGCCTCGTCGTAGGCGGAGCCGCTGTCCTCGATACGCTGCTGGAGGTCGGACATCTCGTCCGCGCGCGCCACCCGCGGGTTCGCGAGCCCGGTGGCGGTCGACGCGGCCACGGCGAGCGCAAGCGGCAGCGCCATCAGGCGGTTTTGGTGCGTGTGCGTGACGTCAGACAAGCATCTGCCTTCGTGTTCGGGGCCCCGGAATGGCACCGGGCTTTCGTTGAAGCATTCAAATATTATAGCTCTACTTGAGGGTTACCCATGAATACTCCACTGGTAGGTACCGCGAACGGGGCACCTAGGCCCGCGGGCGTGGTTTTTCGCTGGCTTCGGAGCCGCGGGAGCCCGCGGGACGGCCCCGCTGCGGCACAGTGGTGAGGCACACCATCACAAGGAGGAAGCGTGGACTTCATCGAGCTCATCAAGGCCGCCGTGTTCGGCATCGTCGAGGGCATCACCGAGTGGCTGCCCATCTCGTCGACCGGGCATATGCTGCTGCTCAACCAATTCCTGACCATGAACGTCTCGGCGGATTTCTGGGACATGTTCCTCGTCGTCATCCAGCTCGGCGCCATTCTCGCCGTCTGCGTGATCTTCTTCCATCAGCTCAACCCCTTCTCGCCGAGCAAGACGGGGCTGCAGAAGCGCCAGACCTGGACGCTATGGGGCAAGACGATCGTCGCCTGCCTGCCCGCCGCCGTCATCGGTATCCCGCTGGACGACTGGATGGAGGAGCACCTCGGCAGCCCGTACGTGATCGCCGCGGCGCTCATCGTCTACGGCATCGCCTTCATCTTGATCGAGAACGCGCGCGAGAAGAAGGCCTCCGCCTCCCTGCCCGGCGTGGGCGACGGACAGCTGCGCCCCGCGCCCAAGCACTTCGCCGTGACCGCCAACACCGCCGAGATCGCCACCCGCTCCGAGCTCGCGGACGCCGACGCGCGCGTGCAGAGCGTCGACGAGCTCGATTGGAAGACCGCCATCGGCATCGGCCTGTTCCAGGTGCTCTCGATGGTGCCGGGCACTTCTCGGTCCGGCTCGACCATCATCGGCGGCCTGTTGCTCGGCTGCTCGCGCACCGCGGTCGCCGAGTTCACGTTCTACCTGGCGATCCCCGTCATGGCGGGCGCGTCGGGCCTGCGTCTGGTGAAGTACTTCCTCAAGGGCAACGTGTTCTCCGCGAACGAGGCGGCCATCCTCCTTATGGGCTGCGCCGTGGCGTTCGTGATCTCGCTGCTCGTGATCCGTTTCCTCATGAGCTTCATCCGCAAGCACGACTTCAAGCCGTTCGGCTGGTACCGCATCGTCCTCGGCGTCGCCGTGATCGCGTACTTCGCGCTGGTCGCGTAGCGGGAGGGGGCGGCGCTGCGCCTAGTGGGCGCGCTTCTTTCCAGGCGTCCCCGCCAGGCATCCCGGTCGGGCGCACGCCCCCGCCGAGCGTACGCTTCTTTCTAGGCATTTCCAGACGTTCACTGCGGGGCGACCGCAACTACGCCGTGAGGTACACCATCGCGAGGATGAACGCGAAGCCGAGCAGGTCGGCCGGCGAGAGGGCCGTGCCGAGCAGCAGCACCGTCGAGATCGTGGCCGCGATGGGCTCGGAGGTCCCCAGCAGCGACGCGCGCATCGATCCGGCGTCGTGGACGCCCTGGAGGAACAGCGCATAGCTGCCGAACGTGCCGATAAGCACGATGAAGACGAGCGCCGCCACCGCCGTGACGTCGAGGGCGGGCATGTGCTCCCACGGGCGGTACACCGCCGCGAGCACGCTGCCGGACACCAAAAACGCGATCCCGTTGACGGTGAAGTTGCCCCAGCGCGCCATCGGCTTGGCCGGCAGCACCGAGAGGCACGCCGACGAGAGAGCGCACACAAGCCCCCACACAAGCCCCATCACGGGCAGGTCGAGCTGGCCGGGGTTGCCGCCCGTCGCCACGAGGAACGTGCCCGCGAGCGCGAGCGCGAGTCCGATCGCCTCCTTGGGCGCGGGGCCGCGGCGCGAGCTCAGGCAGGTCCAGCCGAGGACAAGCGCCATGCCGAGGCTCTGCATGATCGTGGCCATGGCCGAGCTCGTCCAATGGATCGCCTGCAGGTAGGCCACCTGCGAAAAAAGGATCGCGCCGAACGCGACGGCGAGGACCTCGAGAAGCCCCTTTCGGCTGCGCACGACTCCCGCGAGCTGGCCGCGGCCCTTCGGCGTGAGCGCCGCCGCCGCGAGGAACAGCCAGCAGGCGGTAAGCTCGCGGAAGCAGACGAGCCACAGGGGGTCGACGGAGTAGGCGTTCATGAGCCAGCTCGCCACGGTCCCGTTGAGGCCCCAGAACGTGCCGCCCACGAGGGTGCAGACGATGCCGCGGCGGACGCGGGCGCGCTCCCCGCGCGCGGCGGGCGCAGCGTCGGCTCCGGCCGCCACGGGGCCGGCAGTCGCGCCGACGGCATCTGCCGAGGCGTTTCCGAGGACGGCCGCGGGGGCAGGTACCTGCGGGTCCATCTCGGCGAGCTGGTCGTGCATGTTTCTTCTCCTCTTCATACGTCGCCCAGCTAGGGTAACACCCGTTGCTTCGCGGTATGCTGCTCACGTGCAAACACGAGCAAAGGAGCATCATGCCGAAGAACGACTTCACTTTTGCCGACCCCGCGCTGGCCGTGGGCACCGAGCACGCGGGCTTCACCGTCGAGCGCGTCGAGGCCGTGCGCGAGATCGGCGGGCAGGCCTACGTCATGCGCCACGCCGCCACGGGCGCGCGCCTGCTGTGGCTCGCGAACGCCGACGTGAACAAGTCCTTCTCCATCGCGTTCAAGACCCCGCCCGCCGACGACACGGGCGTTTTTCACATCCTCGAGCACTCGGTGCTGTGCGGAAGCGACGCGTACCCGGTCAAGGAGCCCTTCGTCAACCTGCTCAAGACGAGCATGCAGACGTTCCTGAACGCCCTTACCTTCCCCGACAAGACCATGTACCCGGTGGCGTCCACCAACACCGCCGACCTGGAGAACCTCATGGGGGTCTACCTCGACGCGGTGCTCCACCCGGCGATCTATCGCCGTCCGCGCATCTTTGAGCAGGAGGGCTGGCACCTGGAGGTCGAGGGCGAGGGCGCAGACGCGCGCCTTGCGTACAACGGCGTCGTCTTTAACGAGATGAAGGGCGCGCTCTCCGACCCCGACGATGTGCTCTACCAGGCGCTTTCGAGCGCGCTGTTCCCCGACACCGCCTACGGCTTCGAGTCGGGTGGCAACCCGCGCGCCATCCCGACGCTCACGTACGAGAAGTTCCTCGACACCCACGCGCGCCACTACGACCTGGCGAACAGCTACACCGTGCTCTACGGAGACATGGACATCGAGCGTGAGCTCGCCTTCATCGACGAGCGCTTCCGCGGCGCCGACGAGCGCGGGGCGGGCGCGCCGAACGTGCTCGCGACCCAGGCGCCCGTCGAGCCGGAGCGCCGCCGCATCCAGATGGCGACCGCGCCCGGCAACGCGGCCGACGGCGTGAGCTACGTGATCGGCGGCGCCGCGGACCGTGCGCGCGTCCTCGCCGTCGACGTGCTGCTGGACGCCCTCACGGGCTCCAACGAGGCCCCGCTCAAGCGCGCGGTCCTCGACGCGGGGCTCGCCGACGACTTCGAGGCCACGCTCATCGACGGCGTGCTCCAGCCCCAGGCGATGTTCCAGCTCAAGGGCGTGCACAAGGGCTGCGCGGGCAAGTTCCGCCCGCTGCTCGAGTCCGAGTGCGCGCGCCTGGCGAACGACGGCATCCCACGCGAGAAGCTCGAGGCGGCGCTCGCCCAGGCCGAGTTCAACCTCCGCGAGGGCGACTGGGGCAGCTACCCCGACGGCGTCGCGCTGTCCATGACCGTCATGTCCTCCTGGCTCTACGACGACGACCGCCCGCTCGACTACGTCCACTACGAGGAGGCGCTCGCCGAGGTCAAGGGGCTTCTTGGCGATGGCGGGTTCGAGCGGCTGCTGCGCGAGCTCGTCTGCGAGAGCCGCCACTGCGCCGAGGTCGAGCTCGTGCCCATCGAGGGCGGCGACGCGGCAGAGGAGCAGGCGGAGCTCGAGGCCAGGCGCGCCGCGATGAGCGACAAGGACCTCGCAGCCGTCGCGGCCGAGGTCGCGGCCCTACGCGCCGAGCAGGAGGCGCCCGACTCCCCCGAGGCGCTTGCGACGCTGCCGCAGCTCCACGTGAGCGACATCGAGGACCCGGCGCCCGAACCCGCGGCGCCCATGGTCGACGCTCCCCTGCCCTGCATCGCCCACGAACTGGACACGCACGGCATCGCCTACATCTACCACTACTTCGACCTGCGCCGGCTCGCCACAGACGAGCTGCCGCTGGCCGGGCTTCTTTCCGACCTGCTGGGCAAGCTCGACACGGCGTCGCGCAGCGCGTCGGACCTCGACACCCTCGTGGAGACGAACCTCGGCGGGCTGGACTTCTTTGTCGAGACGTACGTGCCTAAGGACGACCCCGCGGCGGCGGTGCCCACGCTCGTCGTCGGGGCGTCGGCGCTCTCCGGCAAGGTCGAGCGCTTGGCGGACATCCCGCGCGAGGTCTGGGGCTCGACCGACTTCAGCGACCTCGACGACATCCGTGACATCCTCACGCAGCGCAAGGTCGCGCTCGAGCAGTGCTTCGTCGGCGCGGGGCACAGCGTGGGCATGCTGCGCGCGAACACGTATTTCCTCGCCGGGGCGAGGGCGAGCGACCTCATGGGCGGCGTCGACTATTACCTGTACCTCCGCGAGCTTTTGGCCAACTGGGACGCGCGCAAGGAGGCACTCGCCGGTGAGCTCACCGAGCTGTGCCGGCGCATCTTTACCGCGGACGAGGTCACGGTGAGCTTCGTCGGCTCGGCAGATGACCGACGCCGCTTCTGGGAGGCCGCGGGCGACCTCGGGCTTCCCACGCTCGGCAAGAAGGCCGCGCACGTCCTCGATGTCCGCGCGACCGGCGCGCGCAAGGAGGGCTTCGTCATCCCGTCGAACGTGAGCTACGTCGTGCGCGCGAGCGCGCCATCGGCGGCCGACGCGGGCACCATCGGATGCTGGAACGTCGCCACCCGCGCGATCAGCTACGACTACCTGTGGAACGAGGTCCGCGTCAAGGGCGGCGCCTACGGGTGCGGCTTCCGCCGCGACGCCGTCGGCGGGCGCGCGTTCTGGTCCTACCGCGACCCGGCGGTCGACGCGACGCTCGCACGCTACGACGGCTGCGCGAAGTGGCTCGCGGGCTGGGACGGCGGCGCCGATGAGCTCGACGGCTATATCGTGAGTACCGTCGCCGCGCTCGACGCGCCGGTGAAGCCGCGCGCACTGGCGCGCCGCCAGGACGTCGCCCGCTTCAACGAGAAGAAGCCCGGCTGGCGCGAGCAGATCCGCGCCGAGGAGCTCGCTGTGACGGCGGACGACGTGCGCGCCCTCGCAGCTGCGCTCGCGGACGACGGCCCGGCGAGCGGCGTGTGCGTCTTCGGCGGGCGCGAGGCGCTCGAGGCGAGCGAGATCGAGCTGGAGCTCAACGAGCTCTGCTAGGGCGGCGGCGCGCGAGATGCAGACAGACCCGATAGGCCTGACCTTGCCCTAGCTCGCCGAGCTTTGCCGGGGCGACGGCGCGCCTGCGAAACTATCGGGAGTTCTTGGCGCGAATGCGAAGAAATCGGGAGTTGTTGAGGGTGTTCGCCCCAACAACTCCCGATTTCTTTGCAAATGCACCAAGAACTCGCGTTTTCTTTGCACAGAGACCCGAGAGCGCGCTAGACGAGCAGGTCGTCGAGCACGAGCTTCGGCACATGGTGGGAGCCGTCGGGCTCGCGCCAATAAGTGAGGCCGTGATCGGTCGTCGCGGGTTCGAGGACGATCTTCTCGGCACGCGGGCCGAGGGCGATGACCATGGCGACGGCGTAGCCCGCGTCGGTCAGGCCGAGCTCATCGCCCAAGCAGGCGTCGTAGCTCTTGTGCATACAGGCGCCGAGGCCGCGCGAGGCGGCGGCGAGCACGATGGACTGGCTCGCGATCCCCACGTCGATGAGACGGATCGGGTTGGCGACGAGCTTGGCCGGCAGGCAGACGACGACGTAGCCGCCGGGGCGCTCACCGGGCTCCGGGCCGTTCCAGTCTTTGAGGGCGCCTGCCCAGTGCAGGTGCGAGAAGACCTTCTCCGCTGCCTCGGCGTCGTCGGCGCTCACCACACGGAAGCGCAGGACCTGCATGTTGTTTCCACAGGGCGAGAGGCGCGCGGCGTCCACGAGCTCGCGGAGCACGCCCTCCTCCACCGCCTCGCCGCTATAGCGCCGGTACGTGCGCGCGCCCTCGATCAGCTGGTGGAACTCGTTCGCATCGATCATGCCCGATCCCCTTCTCTACTCCGCGGAGCCCGCGGACGGGCCGGCGCCGTTGCCACCCTGGCCGCCGCGGCGGCGCCTGCGGCGACGCGGCTTCTGCTCGCCGCCCTCGCCCTGGGCGCCCTGGCCCTGCTGCCTGGGCTGCTGGTTCTTCTGCTGGCGGGACGCCTGGCCCTGCTGGGCCGCGGCACCGCCCTTGTCGCCGGGGCGACGGCGCCGAGAAGGACGCATCCCCCCGCCGCGCGGCTGCTGGCGTTGCTCGTCGGCCGCAGGCTCGGGCGCGCCCTCGGCGCGGTGGTGCCTGCGGCGGGCGGTCCCCTGCTTGGGCTCGGCATCCGGCCTCATGTGCGCCGGGGCCGCGGCCTGCTTGCCGCCGTCGCCCGGGGCGCGGCGCTTGCGACGGCGCCCCTCCTGCTCGGAGCCCGGCTGCTGCTCGCCGCGCTGACGGCGCTCACGGCCTTGCTGACCTTGGCCGCGCTCCTGGCGCTGGCCGCCCTGGCCCTCGTCGCCGCCGCGGCGACGACGCTTGCGCGTCTCGACGAAGATGTCGCTCGCGTCGGGGACCTCGGCGGGGATGACGCCGTTCTTTCGGTCGAGCTCGGCGAGGGCCATCTGCACGTCGGGCGACTGCAGGTGGTCGAGCACCTCGCGCGTGACGGTGTCGGGCCTGCACGGGCAGCCGAGCTCCTCGGACTTCTTGACCGCGGCGTCGGAGGCGGTCATGTCCGCGAGGTTCACGCGGATGGTCTTGCCGCCCTCCAGACGCAGGACAATCTGCTCCTTGGGCGTGTTGTACTCGACGATCTTTCCCTTACCGAGCGGGGTGTCGATGACGGCGTTGCGCTTGGGCGCGCGACCCTTGAAGTCGCGGTAGGCCTCGAACTCGTAGCGCAGGCAGCACATGAGGCGGCCGCACGCGCCCGAGATCTTGGTCGAGTTCAGGGGCAGGTCCTGCTCCTTGGCCATGCGGATGCTCACCGGGTCGAAGCTCATGGCGAAGCGGCGGCAGCACAGCTCCTGGCCGCAGTGGCCGTAGCCGCCCACGATGGCGGCCTCCTCGCGCACGCCGATCTGGCGCATGTCGATGCGCACGTGCAGCTCGCGCGAGAGGTCGCGCACGAGTTGGCGGAAGTCGACGCGATCCTCCGCGGCGAAGTAGCAGACGGCCTTCTCCTCGTCAAAGAGGTACTCGACGCCCACGGGCTTCATCTCGAGCCCGGAGGCCGAGACGAGCCGGCGGAACGTCGGCATGGACTCGTCGCCCCTGCGCGCAAGCTCGTCGGCGCGGTCGAGGTCGGCATCGGTGCAGATGCGCAGGACGTTCTTGAGCTGAGCGTGGCCAATGGCGAGGGTCAGCTCGTCGTTGGTCATCGGCTGGGCGTCGCCGACGGCGAGGCCGATCTCGTGGCCGCGCTCGGTCTGCACGATCACGTGGTCGCCCTCCTGGGCGCCCGTGCCGCAGGGGTCGAACCACAGCTCGTGCACCGAGTACTCGAGCTTGACGGGAATCACATTGGGCATTTACAGTGCCTCCTTTATGGCAAGCAGCATGACCTCGAGCGTCAACTGCGCAGAAACGTTCCTAGAGAGGTGCGCCACGGCGTCCGAGCACGCCTTGAGCGCGGCGAGCACGCCCGCGGCCGTCGTGTACGCCGCGATGCGCGCGACAACGTCGGCCGCGTCCGCGTTGACGATCGCCGCGTCCACATCCTCGCAGGTCAAGAGCACGTCGCGCAGCATCGACTCGGCGGCGGCGATAGCCTCCATCATACCTGAACGTTCGCGGGCGGTGAGCTCGCGCTTGTTCGCCGCCTCGACCGCCTTGAGGGCCGCGGCGGTGAGGAAGTCGGAGCTCTCTTTGACGGCGGCTTCCTGGGCCTCCTTGACGTCGGCAAGAGGGACCTTGACGGCAGCGGCGATCTCGCCGGCGGACTTGATAACGTCCCAAGAGTCGTCGCGGGCGAGCTCGCCGATCGTCTGCACGACGAGGCGGCGGACCTGCCGGCGGCTCGTGGAGTTGAGAAAGTCGCAGGCGCGCGCGGGGGTGCCCGCGACGGCGAGCGCGATGCGCGCCTCGCGCTCAGAGGCGCCCGACTCGCGCAGCACCGCCTTGAGCGCCGCGTCCGGGGAGGTCACGACCTGGCAGCGGCTCACGATGGTGGGCAGCATCGCAGCGACGGTGCGGCCGCAGAGCACGAAGACGACGCCCGCCGGCGGCTCCTCGAGGGTCTTGAGCAGCGCGTTTGCCGCCGTACCGCGCAGAAGGTCGGCGCGGTCGATGATGTAGACCTTGGCCTTCGCGCGCATGGGCGCCAGGTTCACGTCGGCGATCAGGTCGCGGATCTGGTCGGCGAGGTAGCCCGTGGCGCTCGCCGGCGTGAGCCAGTGCACGTCCGGGTGCGTGTGGTGAGAGACGCGGCGGCACTCGTCGCAGGTCGCGTCGCCGCCGTTGGGGCACACGACGCACTTGGCCAGGGCCTCGGCAGCATCGAGCTTGCCCGAGCCGGGCGCCCCCACAAAGAGGTACGCGTGGCTGAGCCTGCCCTCGGCGATGGCCTGGGCGAGGAAGTCATGGACGCGCGGCTGGTCGGCGACGGCCGCCAGGGCGCGCGGTGCGGATGCGGCGGCCTCGGTCATCGGTCCTCCCCCGCGAGGTCGGGAAGGAGGTCGGCGAGCGCGTCCGCTAGCCGCCCCGCGACCTCCTCGACCGTCCCCGTGGCGTCGACGCGGCGCACGCGGCGGGGCTCCTCCGCAACCAGCCGCAGGTACCCCTCGCGAACACGGCGCTGGAATGCGACGCCCTCCGCCTCCATGCGGTCGGCGCCGTCGCGCGTCGCGCGGGAGAGCGCGGCGTCGGTGTCCATGTCGAGCACGAGGGTGCGGTCGGGGGCGACGCCGCAGCTGCCGAGTGCGTTCGCGGCGCGGATGGTCGGCTCGGCAAGCGAGCGTCCTGCCGCCTGGTACGCGAAGGTCGAGTCGTAGAATCGGTCGCAGACGACGACCGCGCCGCGCGCGAGGGCAGGCTCGATGACCTGCCGGACGAGCTGCGCGCGCGACGCCTCGAAGAGAAGAAGCTCGCACTCGGGCGCCATCTCTGAGTTCTCGGGGTCGAGCACGAGAGCGCGGATCTTCTCGCTCACGGCGGTGCCGCCGGGCTCGCGCAGGCGCACGACCTCGCGCCCCGTCGCCGCGATGCGGTCGGCGAGGATGGCGGCCTGCGTCGACTTGCCGCAGCCGTCGGCCCCCTCGAACGTGATGAACAATCCTCGCATGGCACCTCTTTGCCGTTATTGTTTGTAACTTTCTGATTGTAGCGCGATGGGCAACGAGCACGCCACGCGGCGGCCCGCCGGTCGCCGCGAAGACGCGGACGATGCGAGGCGCGCCCCACGGACAATACGAGGCACAAGAAGAAACGCCGAGATTGCGCATCTTTACAAATCTGCCGCGATTTCACAGCATTTTGTAAAGATACGCAATCTCGACGCGGAGCGATGAGCAAAGCGGGCGCCCTGGTTACGCGGGACGGCCGTTTGGAGCGAGCGAAGCGGCCGCCTTGGGCACGTGGGGCAGCCGTTTGGGCGTGTGAAGCGACCAGATTTAGGCGGACGGCGTGTCCTGAGGGGGGTGGCAGGTAGAACTGACGCGGGGCCGGGCGCAGACAAGCGCTCGGCCCCGCGAGCTGAAGCTACTCCTCCGCCTTGGCCTTTTTGGCAGTGGACTTCGCGGCGGACTTCTTTGTCGCGGCTTTCTTTGCGCCGACGGTCTTCTTCGTGCCGTCGGCCTTCTTCGCGCCGGCCTTCGCGCCCGTTTTCGCGCCGGACGCCTTCTTCGCGCCGCCGCGGCCGCGGGCGGCCTTCGCGGCCTCGCGCTTCTCGCGCCCGGGGCAGTCCATGTTGGGGCAGAGCTTCCAAGGGCCGCGCGCCGTGGTGACGACGACCATGGGGGCGCCGCAGTCCGGGCACTCCTCGCCTGTGGCCTCGAGCTTGCCGCGCGCGGGCAGCGGGTAGCTCGTGCCGCACTCGTCGTAGTTGGTACAGCGGATGAAGCGCTTGCCCGTCTTCTCGGACTTGTGGGCGATGAGCTTGCCCACGCGGCCGGCTTCGGCGCAGGCCTTGCAGGTGCCGACCTCGACGTCCGGCTCCACGTTGGTCGGGCAGGCGGGATTGATGCACTGCTCGAAGGCGCGGCTGCGGAAGGGGTGGACCTTCACGCGCGGGGCGCCGCACTCGGGGCACACGGCCGCGTCTCCCTCGAGGGCCTCGATGCGGCCCTGCGGCAAGGGATAGGTGACGTCACAGTCGGGCCAGCCCATGCAGCCGGCGAAGCTGCCGCGGGTCTTCGCGGAGGTCTTGACCACGAGGTCCTTGCCGCACTTGGGGCACACGCCGATCTTCGCGTCGGCGGTCACGGCGTCGGCGATGGCCTCGCTCAAATCCTCGGTGTGCTCGATCAGCCCGTCCATCATACCGGCAAGAAGCGCCCTCGAGTGGTTGACGACCTCGGCCTGGGTGTCGGTGCCCTCGGCAACCTTGTTCATGTCGTCCTCGAGCTCGGAGGTCATCTCGGGCGTGGTGATGCGGGGCGCGTAGGTGTGGAGCGCGTCGATGATCGCCATGCCGAGCTGGCTCGGCTCGCAGGGGTCGTTCTTGAGGTATTTGCGCTGGTAGAGCGTATCGATGATGCTCGCGCGCGTGGACTTGGTGCCCAGGCCGCGCTTCTCCATCTCTTGGATGAGCTTGCCTTGGCTGTAGCGCGCGGGCGGCTCGGTCTGCTTGGCGGCGAAGTCCATCGACTCGACGTCGCACACGTCGCCGACGTTGAGCTCGGGGAGCTGGTCGTCCTTCTTGAGGCCATAGGGGTAGATGGAGCGGAAGCCGGGCTTGGCGAGCACGTTGCCCGAGGCGACGAAGGGCTCGCCGGCCACATCGAGCGTTACCTTGGTGCCCTCGATGGTCGCAGGCCCCATGAGCGTGGCCAGGAAGCGGCGGGCGATCAGGTTGTAGAGCTTCCACGCCGCGGGCTGGAGCTTGTCCGGATCCGCCGCGCCCGTGGGGTAGATCGGCGGGTGGTCGGTCGTCTCCTGCTTGCCGCGCGTGGCGGTGAGCTTGGGCTGGCCGAGGAGGGACTTGCAGGTCGGGGCGTACTGCGGAACCTTGGCGAGGGTGCGCACGCAGTCCTTGAGGTCCAGCGAGCTCGGGTAGACGGTGTTGTCCACGCGGGGGTACGAGATGAGGCCGTCCATGTAGAGGCTCTCGGCCAAGCGCATGGTGCGGGCGGGGCTGATGCCCTCGGCGGCGGCTGCCGCCTGCAGGCTCGTGGTGTTGAACGGCACCGGCGGGCGCTGGGTGCGGCTCTTGCGCTCCACGCCCTTGACCGTGGCCTCCTTGGCATCGGCGACCTTGGCCCAGGCCGCGTCTGCCGCGTCCTTCTTCCAGAAGCGGCCCTCGGCGTGGCCGATCTTGAAGGGGTCGGAGCCCGCGTGCGCCGCCTCGCCCGAGATCACCCAGTAGTCGTCGGGCACAAACGCAAGGCGCTCGCGCTCGCGCTCGACCACGAGGGCAAGCGTCGGGGTCTGGACACGGCCGGCCGAGCGGGTGTTGCCCAGGCCGCTGAAGCGCGCCGTGGTGAGGTAGCGCGTGAGGACGGCGCCCCAGATGAGGTCGATGTACTGGCGGCTCTCGCCGGCGTCGGCGAGGTCCTGGTCGAGGTCGACGAGGTTCGCGAAGGCGTGGTCGATCTCGGCCTTGGTGAAGGCGGAGTAGCGCGCGCGGGAAACGGGCACGTCGGGGTTCACGTCGCGGATCTGGCGCAGGGCGTCGGAGCCGATGAGCTCGCCCTCGCGGTCGAAGTCGGTGCCGATCACGACGGAATCGGCCTTCTTCGCGAGGTTCTTGAGGGAGCGGATGATGCCCTTCTCGGCCGGGAGCTTCTGGATCGGGGCCCACACGAGGTACGGGAGGCTCGCGATCTTCCAGCCCTTGATGTCGATGCCGTCCTTGAGGTACGGCTTGCGCTTGGACTTGTAAGGCGGGCGCTCGAGGCCGTCGGGCAGGTCGGCGGGCATGATCTCGCCCTCCGCATCGACGGCGAACCAGCCCTCCGAGTCGTTGAACTTGAGCTCGGTCGGGAAGTCGGGCTGGAGGATGTGCCCGCGCAGGCCGATGGTCACGCAGTCCTCACCGCCCATGCGGAAGCGATAGACGGGCGTGTCGTAGACCTTGTCCGCCTTGGGCTTGCCCGACTCAGAGAGCAGGCGGGCGATCTGGCCTGCGGCGTCGTTCTTCTCGGTGACGATGAGCTTCAAGGGTGGATCCTAACTATCTGTGGTGCCTTTGCGTCCGCGGCGGGGCGCTCCCGTGCGCACATTATATAGAGAAGTTAACGGGCGGCAAGGTCTCCCTCGCCGCCCGTCATGGTTTGTGCGGAAGAACTAGGCCTCGTCGAAGGCGTGCTGCTCGTAGTCCTCGCGCGTCCACTTGAGCGATGCCTTGCCGTCGCGGGCGATGAGCACGTAGCGTGCGACCGCCAGGGCGACCTCGTAGAGGCCGATGAGCGCCGCGAACATGAGGATCATGGTCACGGGGCTCGCGTCGGGGGTGACGATGGCCGACAGCGCCATGAGGCCAACGTAGACGTAGCGCCACTGGCCGCGCAGCGTGGAGTACGGCACGAGGTGCAGGATCGTGAGGTAGAAGATCACGAGCGGCAGCTGGAACGCGATGCCGAAGCCGATCTCGAGCATCATATAGATGTTCAGGTAGTCCTCGGCGTCCGCGAGGTTGTTCGCGAACTCGAAGGTCTGATCGAGCAGCCAGCCGAAGGCGGCGGGCTGGATGACGAAGTAGCAGAAGATCATGCCGAGGAAGAAGAGCCCGACCATGGCGGCGACGGTGGGGATGACCCACTTGCGCTCGCTGGGCTTCAGCGCCGGGAGAAAGAAGCCCATGATCTCCCAGATGACGATCGGCGTGCAGATGATGACCGAGAAGAAGCACGCCACCTTGAATCGGATGGTGAAGCCGCCCAGCGCGGTGAGGACCGTGAGCTGGCCGCCGCGCGTCGCGGATCTGGTCCATCATCATCTCGATGAGGGTCGGCGTCGCGAAGTAGACGATGACCGCGCAGACCGCGATGGAGACGACGATGATGGTGACCCTTCGGCGAAGCTCGCCGAGGTGGTCGAACAGGGGCATACGTGCGGGACCGATAGGCATGGGGCTTAGGCCTCCTTCTCGGTGGTGGAATCAGTCGCGTCGGCCTCGGAGGTCTCCTTGGAGGGGCGCTTCATGGTGTAGAGATCGGCGACGGAGGGCTTCTTGGGAGCCTCGGGCTCGGCCGGCTCGGAGGGGGCGTCCGCGGCGCCTGCCGCGGCGGAATCCGCATCTGCGTCCGCGTCGTCGTCGGCCGCGGTCTTCTCGGCCGCCTCCTTCTCGGCGGCCTCCTTGGCCTTGCGCTCGGCCTCGAGGCGCTTCTTGCGCTCAGCGAAGGTCTCGGCGCGCTTGGGCGCGGGCGCGCCGTCCTCGGCGCCCTCGATGTCGGCGTCCTCGTCGAACTCCTCGCGCTTGCGGTTGGGCTTCTTGTCGCTCATCGCCTCGGTGGCAGGATCGACGATCTCGGTCTGGACGACCTGCGTGAAGCCCTCCTGCGCGTTCCTGAACTGGCGCAGGGCGCGGCCCAGGGTCTTGCCCATGCCGGGCAGCTTGTCGGGGCCAAAGATCATGAACGCGAAGAGCAGGATGAGTACGAGCTCTGTTTCTCCGATGCCAAACACTGGTGAGGGTCCCTTCGTCTACTGCCTGATGTTGAGGTCGTCGGCGACGCCGAGCAGGCCGAGCACGCGCGCCACGTTCTTCTGGGGGCTCGCGACGACGAGCTGCTTGCCGGCCTCCTGCGCGCGGTGGGCGGCGCCCACCAGGACGCCGATGCCGGTCGAGTCGATGTAGGGCACCTGCGCGAGGTCGATGGTGACCTCGGGCGCGGAGCCCGCGAGCGCGGCGTCGACGGCGCTGCGGAGCTGGTCGGCGTTCGAGACGTCGACCTCACCCTCGACGAGGACCTTCGCCGCGTCGTCGCTGGTGTTGATGGAAAGGCTCATGGTTTTCTCCTTATGCCTCAGGGCTAAAGGCCCGTGCCCGAGAGGTTGCCCAAGGTGTCGGAAAGGCCCTGGGCGCCCGTCTGAGACGAGCCGGTGGTTGACGTGGAGCCGTCGGCAGAGGAGCCGTCGGCGGACGAGGAGCTGTTCTGCGCAGACTCCATGGACTGCAGGCGCTGGGTCGCGTAGGACTTCGCGCCGTACTCGTCGTCGGGGTCGGTCTGCTGCGCCTTGGCGTAGGCGGCCTTGGCGGAGTCGTTGTCGCCGGAGGCCTCGTAGAGCATGCCGAGGTTGGCCCAGGCAGGGCCGTAGTCGGGCGCGGAGGCGGTGAGGTCCTTCATCTGCTGGAGCGCAGAGGTCCCGTCCTGCTGGTAGTAGGCGCACAGGGCCTTGTCCACGCGGACGGCGTTGGAGTCCTTGAGCACGAGGTACTCGTCGTAGTACTTGACCGCCTTGCCCAAAAGGTCGTTCGCGTGGGTCGTGTCGGCGTCGGTGGTGCCGTAGTAGCGCACGTAGGTGCCCCAGGTCATGTAATCCTTGCCGAGGTTGAGCAGGGTGGCGAGGTTCTGGGAGTCGGAGGCGTACTTCTCTTCCAGCGACTTCACGGCCTCACCGTACTTGTCGTCGGCCTTGGCGATGTTGGAGTTGGTGCCGGAGTCGGAGGCGCTCGAGGAGTCCTGCGAGCTATCGGAGGACGAGCTGCTCGACTGCTGAGCCGAGGAGGAGTCGTCGCTCTTGCTCGACGAGAAGATCGCCTGGAGCGACGGGAGCATGAGCGAGAGCGCCATCAGGACCGCGAAAAGGACGATGACGACCTTGCCGGCGGGGCCGATGTTGCTGCTCTTGTTCGTGCTCTTCTTGGTGCTCTTGTTCGCCATGCGATGGCGCCTTTCTCGTCGTTTGCCCAAAGGGGGCGATTAGCCCACAAGTTTATAGATTATGGCAAAAGAGCCCTTCCCATGCCGGGAAGGGCTCTGGTGTGCGCAAAAAAGCGGAAAACGCGGTGCTCGCGCCCGGCAGGCCTGCCGACCAGCGGCTTAGCGCGCCGCCTTGGCAAGACGGGCGCTCACGAGCTTGACCGCGACGACGAAGACATCGAGCGCCTGGCCGAGCTCCTCGAGGGAGGGGAAGGTCGGCGCGATGCGGATGTTCGTGTCCTTGGGGTCCTCGCCGTAGGGCCAGGTCGCGCCGGCGCCGGTGAGCTTGACGCCGAGGTCGGCCATGAGGGCGACGATCGCCTTGGCGGAGCCCTCGGGGCCGTCGAAGCTCACGAAGTAGCCGCCCTTGGGATCCGTCCAAGTGGCCACGCCGGTGCCGCCGAGGCCCTCATTGAGCTTCTGCTGCACGAGCGCGAAACGCGGGCCGACAATGGCCGCGTGCCTCTTCATGTGGGCGCGGACGCCGTCGAGGTCCTTGAGGAACTTGACGTGGGCGAGCTGGCCGATCTTCTCGGGGCTGACGCGCATCGTCGAGAAGGCCGCGCGGATCTGGGCCATGTCGTCGGGGTCGGCGGTCACGAACGCGATGCCGGAGCTCGGGAAGGTGACCTTTGCGGTGGAGCCGAACTCGTAGACGAGGTTCTTGTTGCCCGCCTCGTGGACGGCGTCGAAGATGTTGAGCAGGTGGTCGCCCTCCCCCTCAAAGGTGTGGACGCAGTAGGCGTTGTCCCAGAAGATGCGGAAGTCGGGCGCAGCGGGCTTTAGGGCGGCGAAGGCGCGCACGGTCTCGTCGGAGTAGGTGATGCCCGTCGGGTTGGCGTACATCGGCACGCACCAGATGCCCTTGACCTGCGGATCGTTCTCGACGTACTCGCGGACGACGTCCATGTCCGGGCCGTCGGGGGTCATGGGGACGGGGATGTTCTTGATGCCGTAGCTCGCCGTGACGGTGAAGTGGCGGTCGTAGCCGGGCGCGGGGCAGAGGAACTTGACCTCGCCCTGACGGCACCAGGGCTCGTTGCCGTCGATGCCGTGGGTGTAGGCGCGGCACACGAGGTCGTGCATGAGGTTCAGGCTGGAGGAGCCGTTGACGACGACGTTGGCGGGGTCGACGCCGAGGATCTGTGCGGCGAGCTTGCGCGCGGAGGGGATGCCGTCGGGCAGGCCGTAGTTGTCCACCGCGACGCCCTCATCGGTGAGGTCGGTCTCGGAGGTCAGCAGATCGAGCATCGGGCGCGAGAGCGCGGTCTGCTCGGGGCTCGGCTTGCCGCGGGCCATATCGAGCTTGAGGCCGAGGGCGCGCACCTCGTCGGCCTGGGCCTCGAGGTCGGCGATCGCCGCGTCGAGCTCGGAATCGGTCATTGCCTCGTACATGTTGGGCATGGAAGTCCTCCTTCGTCGGTGGCCGCGCTGAGTATAGTATTAGCGCGGCGCTGACGCGCGCGACGGCGAACGAAAGGTACCCAAATGGACATGTTCGAGGTTCGCTCCGAGGACTACGGCGAGCTCCAGCGCCTGGTGGACGCGGTGTTCCGCCCCGGGATCTCCAGCCAAGCCACGGCGAGCAAGATCGACGTGCTCATGAGCTCGGACGCCTTCGACCTGTGCGATGACCTCGCCGAGGTGGTGGACCTGCTCCCCTCCCGCACCTTCACGCGCACGCAGCTGTGCGACCAGCTGAACTCCATCCTCTCCGGCCACGGCTGGGGCGGCGTCTACGGCACCGTCGAGTAAGACGCCGGGCCGGGAACGGCAGCGAAGTATCCGAGGCGCCGCGGAAAACCCGTCCCTGCCCCAGGTCGGCGTTCCCCGCGGGCGGATGGTTTTTACGCGCCCCCTGTTGCACCGCGCCGCAAAAAACAGGCGCCCGGAAACGAATCCGGGCGCCTGCGCGCACAGCGACGATGTGGACGGCGCGATTACTCGTCCTCGGCGAGGGCCTCGGCGATCTCGTCGGTGATGTTCATCGTGTGGTAGACGTTCTGGACGTCCTCCAGCTCGTCGAGGCGGTCGACGAGGCGCTGGACCTTCTTTGCGTCGGCGACGGAGACATCGGTCGGCGTGGTCGGGACCATGGTGAGCTCGGAGCCCTTGACCTCGATGCCCTGGGCCTCGAGACCCTTCTGGACGTCCTGCATCTTGTCGTAGGCGGTCCAGACGATCCACTCCTCGCCGGCGTCCTCGTAGTCCTCGCCACCGGCCTCGGCGACGGCCATCATGAACTCGTCCTCGTCGACGGCGTTCTCGCGGTCGGCGACCTTCTTCTCGTCGGAGTGGATGACCTTCTCGACGGCGATGGAGCCCTTGCGCTCGAACTGGAAAGCGACGGAGCCGGCGGTGCCCAGCGAGCCGCCCGCGTGGGTGAAGGCGGAACGGACGTCGGCGGCGGTGCGGTTCTTGTTGTCGGTCAGGCAGTCGACGTAGACCGCGATGCCCGCGGGGCCGTAGCCCTCGTAGGTGATCTCGGAGTAGACGGCGGCGTCGGCGCCGGCGCCGAAGGCCTTGTCGATGGCGGCCTTGATCTTCGCGTTGGGCATGGAGACCATGCGCGCGCGGGCGACGGCGGCGGCGAGCGACGCGTTGTTCTCGGGGAGCGGGTCGCCACCGAGCTTGGCGGCAACGGTGATGTTGCGGGAAAGCTTGGAGAAGAGCGCGGAGCGCTTGGCGTCGATCGCGGCCTTCTTGTGCTTAGTGGTAGCCCACTTAGAGTGTCCGGACATGCACATCTCCTTTGGTTTGCGGCACGATTGCCGCGCACGGCATGAAACATTCACATGCTATAGGAAAGTAAGCCTGCGTGTAAAGTGTCTGTTGAAGTCGTGACAATACCTGCAAATTGTAAATCGCCGACGCCGAGGGCACGCCTTTAGGGTATGTGTACACGGTCCGCACCCAAGCGCCGGGAGGTCTATTTTGGTCGCCAACCTCTGTATGCTCGCCGCCATGACGGCTGCCGTCGTGCTCTGCTCGTTCGTCGCGAGCTTGATTCCGGGCCGCCCCGTGCCCGAGGTCGTCTTTTTCGTCGTGGCCGGCGTCGTTCTCGGCCCGGGCTGCCTGGGCGTCGTCCACGCCACCCCAGGGCTCGACCTGGTGGGTCGCCTCGGCATGGGCCTGCTCTTCCTCATGGCCGGCTACGAGCTCGACCTTCGCGAGCTCACGGGCTCCATGGGCCGCCACGCCGCGCTGTGCTGGGCGGTCTCGTTCGGCGCGGCGCTACTGCTTACGCCCGCGCTCGGGCTCGGGCTCGACCAGACGGGCGTGGCCGCGTTCTCCATCGCGCTGACCACCACGGCCTACGGCACCCTCGTGCCCATCATGCGCGACCGCGAGCTGGGCGGCACGAGCGTCGGAGAGGTCATCGAGTCCTACGGCGCCATGGGCGAGATCCTGCCCGTCGTGGCGATGTCTTTGCTCCTCTCCCCCAGCCGCAGCCTCGGCGCGAACGTCGCCGTGCTCGTCGGCTTCGTCGCGTTCTGCGTCTTCGTCGCCTCGCGCGGCCGCTGGGCGGCCGAGATGGGCTCGCGCCTCTCGCGCTTCCTGCACGAGAACGCCGAGAGCAGCTCGCAGCCCACGCTGCGCGCCGTCGTCGCCCTTCTTTGCGCGCTGCTCGCGATCGCGGCGGTGCTCGACCTCGACGCCGTGCTCGCCGCGTTCGCCGCAGGCTTCATCCTTCGCCACGTGGCGCCCGCCGAGCACGGCCACCTCCTCATGGACAAGGTCGAGGCGCTCGGCAACGGCCTGTTTGTCCCGGTCTTCTTTGTGTACTCCGGCATCGGCATCGAGCTCGCCGCCGTCGGCGAGCGGCCCGGCCTGCTCGTCGGGTTCGTGGCGCTTCTGCTGCTCATCCGCGCGTTGCCGCTGCTGGCCTCGCTCGCCCTCGCTCCCGAGACGCGCACCATGCCGCTCGGCGAGAAGATCTCGGCGTCGCTGTACTGCACAATGGCGCTGCCGCTTATCGTGGCCCTCACTGAGGCGGCGGCCGCCTGCGGCGCCATGGACGAGCAGATGGCGAGCGTGCTCGTGTGCGCGGGCGCCCTCACCGTACTCGTGATCCCCATAATCACGAGCCTCTCCGTCCGCGCCGTCGCGGCGCACCCCGTCGACGCCGTCCACGAGGTCATGGAGCACCCCCACGACCTGCGCGAGATCGTCCACGAGCACCACGTCCACGCGCACGAGGTCGCCGAGGAGCTGCGCGAGGAGCGCCGCCACCTCCACGAGGAGGGCGTGCATCTGAGCTCCGCGGACTTCTTGGCAAGAAGGGCGGAGCTTCGCCGCAGGCACCGGCGCCAGTAGGCCGAGAGAGGGGCAGGCGGGGTCTCGGCGGGACGCGAAGGCTGAGCGCCAGCGATTTCTTAGCCGCGAGCTAATTGCCGCCCCCAAATACGCTTCGCAACGACTTGCAGCGCAATCCAACAAATCCGCAGGTAGAAATAGTCGCTTTCGTCAAATTACGGAACAGCACGAAACGCTTTCAAACGCTCCGTTCGGGATTATTCATACCGGGATTTGCACCGGCCCACACCCCCAAACAGAAAGGTCGCCCGGACAAACGGGGCCCGAGCCACCCAGCAAGATTTGCTCTCCCCACAGCTTCCCGGCAACGGGCGCGACCAGGGTGTAGCTCGAACTCGCAGCGCTTGGCGTCCGATGCCGCCTTCAGCTCCTCGATCTACTTGGCCAGCACCTCGGCCGACTCCACGGTCTTGGCTGCCTCTGCGATCTGGGCCTCCTGCTCGGCGAGCGCCGCGCGGGTCTCCTCGTCGTCGGGCGCGCCTACTTACCCGGACGCTTTCGACTCCTGCTGCTCGTCTTTGGCCTGCGGGTCGCCTTGCTACCCCTGCTGCTCTTCGCCCTACGCCTACGCACCATCCTGCCTACCATCCATGGGGACCGCTTTCCATATCCGGTAGGCAAAGAAAAAGCCTGCTCCCGATTTCACGTCGGGAACAGGCTATTGGTGCGTCACAAATGGAAGCGACGATGGGGCTTGGGGTTGATATCGTTAAATGGCTATTTAGAAGAACAGTGCGAAGCGGTTGCCAATCACGAAAAAGGTTTCGCTGTCGAACTTTCCACGCTATGCGGTTTAGTGAAAGAGAAAGCGGATTACAATGAGGCTGACTTTGATACCTACGTTTCAACAGAGTCTCTGCTCCCTGGCAAGAAGGGTAGGCAGGCACCGTCGTCCCTGCCCCAAACCGGAAAAGTTACGGTCTACAAGGCCGGGGACATTCTGGTTTCGAACATTCGCCCATACTTTAAAAAAATTTGGTATGCAGACCGAACTGGAACCTGCTCGGGTGATGTCCTAGTGTTTAGAGCCAAGCAGCCGGAGCAGTCCGGTTACCTCTATTCATGCATGCGCAGCGATGCTTTCTTCGATTACGTCATGAAGGGCGCAAAGGGCACAAAGATGCCAAGAGGGGACAAAAAGCAGATGCTCACTTATAAAGTTGCGAGTAATCCAAGTGGAGCAACCGTTGATTTTATTGAATCAGCGCTTAGCCAAGCATCAAGCTCAAGTAAAGAGAACCATCGTCTTGCCGCTCTTCGTGACAATCTCCTCCCTAAATTAATGTCAGGAGAAATCGACGTCTCGAAGGTCGATCTCAAGCAGCTAAATAGCCATTTAGGTGAGAAAAGTATCGACGATATCCTTCGGTGTACTTACCAGTCTCATCTGCCTTTTAATTTTTCCGCGTATCTTACGGGTAGAAAGTTCTTGGTATGCCGCAGAGAGGACGTTTTGGGCTGCAAACAGCGCTTCCCTACATTCCTCTTCATGCACATCGGCACATGCCTCTTCCAGCGTTAAGCGATGCTCTCGAGTCATATCGAGCATATCGTTTACCAGAATCTGATATTGGTACATCTTGAATAGCAACTTCTGGTAGGCGTCTAAAAAACGGCAGATTGCCAGGCCCGATTTTCCCTTAAAAATATAACGAGCCTCTGATGCCTGCGATTTCATTTCATCAAGCTTGAGGTGAAGCTTTAGCTGCCATTCGCCGTCCAGGACATTAGAAATTGCAGGGCCGATTTCTTGCAGTGAGGTTGTATTCGTTAGCCATGAGAAACGCAGACTATTTGCAAATTGCACTTTGTCGCTCGGCTTCAAATGCTTCGCGTTCTCGCTGTAGACATCCATTAGTTTTTCGGTTGCAAGCCATAGATTCAAACGGCGAGAAAAGAGGGCCTGCCTGTTAGACTGTCGCATCTGCAAGAACGATATAGCCAATGCAGAAATAGCTGCAAACGCAGAGGCGCAAGTAGCAATAGTCGTCCAATTTGAATCCACGAATGTCTCCTTGCCCTTAAGCTGGTGAAGTCAAAACCTAGACTGCTGAAATTATCAGATTTTGTCAGCGGTTAGGAAGCATATGGAAATCATCATCAATTCGGTTCTTGCAGAGATGCAGCCAATCTTAAAAGCGAGCCAGTTGAAGCGGCTTAAAGATGCATTAGATCGCGCGTTTGAGCCCAAGCAGAATGAAACAAATGAAACGCTGTTACGGACATTCCTGACGGCCAAGGAGGTCGAAGGGTGTTCGTCTAAGACCCTTCAATATTACGATGACACGCTCGTGCGTGCATTGGCGATGATAGGCAAACCCATTGGCGCAATCGAAAGCGATGACTTGCGGCGATATCTCAACGACTACGAAACCACGCGTCATACTAGCAAGGTCACGATCGACAATATTCGTCGTATTATGTCCAGTTTCTTTTCCTGGTTGGAAGACGAAGACTACATCGTCAAGAGCCCTGTTCGACGGATTCATCGAGTTAAGACGGCTCAACTCGCTAAGGAAACGCTAAGCGACGAAGAGTTGGAAACCTTACGTGATGCCTGTGAAAACGAACGGGACTTGGCGGTTGTAGATCTACTTGCCTCTACCGGCATGCGTATTGGCGAACTCGTACGGCTTGATATTGCCGATGTTGATCTACAAGAGCGTGAGTGCATCGTTACTGGCAAGGGCGACAAGCAGCGTCCAGTTTATTTTGATGCCCGGGCGAAGTTGCGCCTGATGGAGTATCTGGGGACTCGCAGCGACGACAGCTCCGCATTATTTGTTTCGCTTGATTCCACAGCAAGGCGCGTCACGGTGGGTGGTATGGAATTGCGGCTACGGAATCTAGGCAAGAAGGCTGGCGTCTCGCGCGTGTATCCGCATAAATTCCGGCGGACGCTGGCGACCCATGCCATTGATAAGGGAATGCCCATCGAGCAGGTGCAAAGGCTGCTAGGCCATGCGAAAATAGATACCACCATGCACTACGCCATGGTGAATCAAAACAACGTGAAGGCTTCTCATAGGAAGTATTTGGAATGATTACATTATCTGAGGTCGCTGACATACAGACAGGCCCGTTCGGTAGCCAGCTTCACAAGGAGGATTATGTAGCGGAGGGCACGCCAATTGTCACAGTCGAGCATCTTGGCGGTCGGTTCTTCACTAGGCAGAATCTCCCGTTTGTGGATGACGACGATGCCGAACGGTTGAAGAAGTATCGAATGAAGCAGGGCGATATTATCTATAGTCGCGTTGGGTCCGTTGATAGATGTTCTTATGCTGAAGAGGAAAATGAGGGCTGGTTGTTTTCTGGCCGTTGTCTTCGCGTGCGGCCTAAGTGTGAAATCAATTCAGAGTTCCTTTATTACTACTTATCTTCTAAAGAAGTGAAACGATTTGTTGAGGGTATTGCGGTGGGCGCGACGATGCCGTCGATCAACACTGCGCTCATGGGGGAAATACCTATACCAGATTTGCCGGCACATCAACAGGCCTTTATTGCGGCGGTAATGACCCCTATCGATCGTAAAATCGCCATAAACGCTAAGATAAATGGCTATTTAGAAGAGTTACTGCTCGCTAAATATGATGATCTCTTTCCTGAATCGGGCCCATATGATGGCACCTTGGCTGACATTGGCGAGGTTGTCGGTGGGGCAACTCCATCTAAGAAAAGGCCAGAGTATTATTGCCAAGATGGCATCGGCTGGGTTACTCCCCGCGACCTATCTAATGCGAATGACAAGTTCCTATCACGCGGTGCGGATGACATAACCGAGGAAGGATATAACTCCTGCAGCGCAAAACTGATGCCCAAAGGCAGCGTTCTATTCAGCTCTCGCGCGCCCATTGGCTATGTCGCCATTGCCGCTAATGAGGTTGCGACGAATCAGGGCTTCAAGTCCGTGGTGCCGAATAAATCAATCGGTACGGCATTCACCTACTGCTTTTTGGTCCGAAATAAACAGAGGATCGCAGACATGGGCGCCGGAACAACGTTTCCTGAGGTATCGAGCAAAATAATGAAATCCGTTAAATTGACTATTCCTCGCCCCGGAGAATGTAAGGCATTCAGCGCATTTGCAAACCCGTTGCTATATCAACAGTATTTGTTGGAGACAGAAGGTAATAAGCTGGCTGCTCTTCGCGACACCCTTCTTCCTAAGCTCATGTCCGGCGAAATCGACGTCTCGAAGGTCGATCTCAAGCAGCTAAATAGCCATTTATCCGATTGTTGATAAGAGGGCGTTCGAATGTTGCATCAAGGATGCTGACGATGCGCCGCTGATCATCAATGGAAGGAATTTCTATTTCAATTCGAGCCAAATCATCCGGATGAACGCGGAAGACTTTCATTCCCTTAACGTACTGTCTGAGCAGTTTCTTAAAACGAGCAGACTGAAACAGCCAGTTTAGGTAGGAGGGAAGCACGAGGTCTGGACGGTTCACGCGCACAATAGTCGTCTCAGTGCCGGCAACCGCCGGCAGTTCCTTGGGATTGTTGAACAAGAAAGCGTGACCTAAATCCTCGACCGTTTCCGAGGTCAAGACGTACACGATGTCCTGGTCGCATAGCAACTGACTTTCCCGGATAGGCTCACTGCCAGCAATATATGGAATGGGCTTCTGCGGATTATCTACGTCGATACGGACATCGAACCCTTTGTAAAGGTCTCCGTAGTGAATGTAGAGAAAGTCTCCTTGGTCAAGCATTCGCGCACGGGGGACGCTCGCTCCGCGAGAAAACGAGCAGATCTCGCCTAAGACGACCTTACATCCCATACCCAATCGCCTCCAGGTTCTTCTTGATCTGCTCCTGTAGACGGTTGGACTCTTCGAAACACTTGCCAAGCTCGCTAGTCAAGCGTGCCATTTTCTCGTCGAAAGGCTCGTCGTCACCCTCGGGGTCGGCAATGCCTACATAACGGCCAGGCGTTAGGATGAAATCCTGCTTGGCGATATCATCAATCGTCGCAGCCTTGGAGAAGCCCTTCTCCTCCTCGAGCTCGCCGTCGCGGAAGGCATCGAATGCCTTCGAGACCTTAGCTATGTCCTCACCCGTGAACTCGCGGAGCTTGCGGCTTACCATCGTGCCCATTTCGCGAGCGTCGATGAAGAGAGTCTTACCTGTTTGTTTCTTCGCCTTAGAGATAATCCACAGACTCACGGGGATACCCGTGCTGTAGAACAGCTTGTCGGGCATAGCTACAATGCCTTCAACCAGGTCAGCTTCCACGAGTGCACGACGGATGTCGCCTTCGGTGCCCGTCTGACTGGAGAGTGAACCGTTCGCCAGCACCATGCCCATGCGGCCCGTAGCATTCAGGTGGTGCACCATGTGCTGCACCCAGGCGAAGTTGGCGTTACCCTCGGGCGGGATGCCGTAATCCCAGCGCGGATCATCCTTGAGTTTGTCGCCTCCCCAGTCCTTCAGGTTGAACGGCGGGTTTGCAAGGATGAAGTCGAAGCGCTCGTTCTTGTGCACGTCGTTGAAGAAGGTGTCGGCGTTGTAGGGACCCAGATCGGCGTCAATGCCGCGGATGGCCAAGTTCATGGTAGCCATCTTCCAGGTGGTGGGGTTACTCTCCTGGCCAAAGATGGACAGGTCGTTGATATTGCCGGAGTGACGGCGCACGAACTCGGCGGACTGCACGAACATACCACCTGAGCCGCAGCAGGGGTCGTAAACACGTCCGTGGTAGGGCTCGATGATCTCGACCAGCGTTCGCACGATACAGGCGGGAGTATAGAACTCGCCGGCGTTCTTGCCTTCAGCCTCGGCGAACTTGGCCAGGCAGTACTCGTAGGTACGTCCAAGGATGTCGCGGGTGTCGCCCTTCTCGGCCATCTGGACGTTGGTAAACAAATCCACCACCTCGCCCAAGCGGCGCTTGTCGAGTTCCTGACGGGCGAAGTTCTTGGGCAGGATGTTCTTCAGTTTGTCGTTTTCGGCCTCGATCTGGCGCATCGCCTCATCGATGACCTTGCCTATCTCAGGTGTATGCGCAGCGGCGGCCACCGTGTCCCAGCGCGCCTCTTTGGGGACGAAGAAGATACTCTCGGCGGTGTACTCGTCGCGGTCCTCCTCGAAGCCCTCGCCCTCGGCCACCAGCTCCTCATGCTTCTGCTCGAACTTGTCCGAGATGTACTTCAGGAAGATGAGCCCTAGCACAACGTTCTTATACTCGGAGGCATCGATATTGCCGCGAAGCTTATCGGCGGCTTTCCAAATCTGCTCCTCGAAACCTATCTCGGCGGTGTTGTCCGTTTTTTTTGCCATATGGGTTCCTTACTCGTAGATCTTTGTGTCGGCCCAAAGCTCGCACTGAGCCATGACGGTCTCCGTTGCGTCGGCGACCCCTTCAGGCGGGTACTTGTACTTGCGCAGCAGGCGTTTGATGGCGCGACGCATACCGGCTCGGGCACTTTCCTTTTTCTGCCAGTCAATGGTGGCGTTCCTTCGCATAGCCTCAGTCAGCTCGCGGCTGATGGCCACCAGTTGATCGTTGTCGTAGAAGTCCTTTACCGCCTGAGGCTTGGTTATGGCGTCGTAGAATGCCATCTCCTCGTTGGAGAGCCCGAGCTTCGCGGCCTCGTCGCGATCGGCCATCATCTCTTTGGCCATCTTGACGAGCTCCTCGATGACTTCGGCATTACTGAGCATGCCGTTCAGATAGGCGTTGAGCGTCCCTTGCAAGAGCTCGCTGAACTTACGCGCCTTCACCACGCTCGTGCGCTGATAGGCGCGCACGTGCTCCTTGACGAGCCTCTTTAGCGCTTCAACTGCTACGTTCTTCTCCTTCATGGCGGCGACTTCCGCGAGGAAGCTCTCGTCGAACAGCGATATCTCGACGCTCTTCTCGTCGAACAGGTCGATGACGCCTTCGGCGTGAACGGTTTGTTCCAGGATCGCGGTCACGCGCTTGTTGAACTCGGCGTAGGTCATTCCACCGCCGCCCGCGCCTTTGCGCCCGGTGAGCCTCAGTACCTGCACGCGCAGGACAGAGAGATATGCCGCCTCGTGCTGGTCTTCCTCTGACACGAGACTCTTGCACAAGGAGAGCGCCTGGTTCATGAGCTGGCACTGCTTGAGGAAGTCCTCCATGTCGTCCGAACGCTCGGGCGCGAGCAGCCAGTCGGTCCCTTCGGCGATGGCGTCGGCCAATCTTCCACGGTTGCCGCTGAAGATGTCTTCGTGGTAGTCGAAGCCATACAGCAGGTCACGGCAGACGTCCAGCTTCTCCAGGAACTTTGGGTAGGCGGTGGCCGCGACGTCCATGTTGCCGTAGTTGCTCTGGTCGCGGTTGGTGTAGTCCTTCATGGCCTGCTTCAGGGCGCGCGCGATTCCGATGTAGTCGACCACCAGGCCGCCCTCTTTGCCCTTGCACACGCGGTTGACGCGGGCAATGGCCTGCATCAGGTTATAGCCCTTCATGGGCTTGAAAACGTACATGGTCGAAAGACTCGGGACGTCGAAACCCGTGAGCCACATGTCCACGACGATGGCGATCTTCAGCGAGTCGGAGTCATCCTTGAAGCGGCGCTCCATCTCTTTTTTGTGAGTCTTGCCGCCGCAAACCTCGAACCATTCCTCAGGGTCCTGGTTCGACATGGTCATCACAACGCCCAACGTGTCTTTCCATTCGGGGCGCAGCTCGAGCAGCCTGTAGTAGATCTTCATCGCCATGGGACGGCTGTACGCAACGATGAGGGCCTTGCCGGCCAGTACGTCGGCGCGGTAGTTCTCGTAGTGATTCACGATGTCGCGGCATAGCGCGTCGACCGTCTCGGGAGCGCCGAAGATGGCGTCGAGCCCGCCGGTATCGCGCTTGGCCTTCTCGACGCTGGCCTCGTCAGCCTGCGCAGCAAATTCGGCATATGTCGCATCGAGCTGTGCCAGGGTGCCTTCGTCGAGCTTGAGCGCAACAACGCGGCTTTCATAATAAACAGGCTTTGTCGACTCGTCCTCCACCGACTGCGTCATGTCGTAGACGTCGATGTAATCGCCGAAGATTTCTCGGGTGTTGCGGTCTTCCAAAGCGATAGGCGTGCCAGTGAAACCGATATATGAGGCGTTGGGGAGGGCCTTGCGCACCACGCGCGCCGCACCCACCGACACCTTACCGTGCTCGTCCATCTTCTCAATCATGCCGTACTGACCGCGATGCGCCTCGTCCACCATTACCACGACGTTGCTTCGGTCGCATAGCGGCTCGTCGCCGTCGGTGAACTTCTGCATGGTGGTGAAGATGATGCCGTTCGCCTCGCGGCCTACGAGCAGCTCCTTGAGGTTCTCGCGGCTCATAGCCTGAATGGGAGACTGGCGCAGGAAGTCCTTGCAGCGTCCGAACTGGCCAAATAGCTGATCATCCAGGTCGTTGCGGTCGGTTATCACCACGATGGTAGGGCAATTCAGCCGCTCTTGCAGAAGGTGCGCGAAGAACACCATGGAAAGGGACTTTCCCGACCCTTGCGTGTGCCAGAAAACGCCGATCTTGCCGTCACCATCCACGGCTTCAACTGCGCGGTCGATGGCCTTGGCCACGCCGAAGTACTGGTGGTAGGCGGCAAGGATCTTTGTGACTTTCTCGCCAGAGTCATTGAAGCACACGAAATTTTTGATGATGTCCAGAAGGCGAGCCTTGGGCATCATGCCATCGATCATAGTCTTCCAGGTTGCCGTTTTAGTTTCAGAGTAGTCCCCGTCGACCGACTTCCAAGCTACGTAGCGGTCCTCGTCGGCGGTAATGGTTCCCACGCGCGTCTCGGCCATGTCGCTCATAACGCAGAAGACGTTGGGGACGAACATGCTGGGAATGTGGCGCATGTAGTTTCTCAGCTGCAGATAGGCGTCCGAGGCGTCGGTTTCCTCGCGTGAGGGGCTCTTTAACTCGAAGAGCACGAGGGGCATGCCGTTGACGAAACAGACAACGTCGGGACGCTTCTCCGAGTACTCGACGAAGGTCCATTGGTTCACGACGTGGAATGTATTGTTTTCTGGCTTGTCGAAATCGAGTAGGCGAACAATGTCGTCGCGCTCCTCCATCCCGTCGAAGTAGCGAACCTCGACCCCTGACTGTAGATAGTCGGTGAAGGTCTCGTTGCGCTGCCCGAGGCCGCCGCCTTCGATGTCGGAAAGCTTGAGGATTGCCTCCTGGATGGCGGCATTGGGAAGCCTCTTGTTAATACGGCTGAGTGAGGCTTGAAGGATGCCAGGGAGGAATACGTCACGGTACTCGCTGGTGGTTCGGGCGACATCGGGACCGTGGAGGAACTCGTAACCGTGCTTCTCAACGAGCCGCTCAATGAGAGCTTGCTCGTAGAAGTCTTCGTCGATTCTCATGACCGAGTGTTCATAAACGCCCATCCGTGCGACCTTTCCAACAATACGAAGCATGCCTGGGGGGCATTGCAGTACAGACTGAAAAAGCCTCACCAAATCAGACACAAAATCACAGGTGAGAGTATATCAAGCTACGGCACGGCCATATTACAGCGCCATGCAGAAAACGTCGAAGGACACGCTTTTTCGCCTTCTCCGGCGACAGTATTTTGTTTTATCTGCCGCCCACCCCCGCACGGCCAGCCACGGCCGTCGCTGCCGAATCCGAGCCGCACCGCCCGCGCTACGCCCCGCGCGTCTCAGCCGGGGCGGCAGGCGGCGGCCCGGGAGCGCCATGGCCATGCGGGGCGGGCCGCTGTCCGACCCCCGCGCGATTCCCCAGCCGTCTGGCGGCGGCTCGCTTCGCGCCGTGCCCGAGAGCAGCTGTCAAAAGCGCGAGACCCTGGGCCGAAGCTTACTCCCTCAGCA
This sequence comes from Paratractidigestivibacter sp., assembly GCF_052362415.1. NCBI lineage: Bacteria > Bacillati > Actinomycetota > Coriobacteriia > Coriobacteriales > Atopobiaceae > Paratractidigestivibacter > Paratractidigestivibacter sp. The sequence continues at coordinate 31,020 of NZ_DAWEMK010000004.1, forward strand.
GCCCGAGCTCGCCCAGCCAGTCGACGAAGGCGGCGATAATCCGCTCGGTTCGCCCCTCGATGTCCGTCTCGCTGAAGTCGCCGCGACGGGAGATCTCCACCAGCTCGCGAACGGCGGTGCCGGGCACCTCAGCGCCCTTGTCGTTCGTATAGCCCTCGTAGTACTTGCGCTTATCGGCGAGCTGGTAGTCGGCCGCGCGGATGTTCACGCGCTTCTCCAGCATCGCCTTGTTGCCTAAGGCCTCCAGGTTCGAGCGGTCTGTAAGCGGGTGCACCTCGTTGCGCTTGCGCGCGTAGATGTGCTCGATTTCGAGCGTCGTGTCCAGGTCCATGAGGGGCTGCTCGGGGTCGGAGTAGGCCCACCACACGAGCATCGAGCGCGTGAAGCGGCGCTGATTGGTGAACTGGTAGCTGCGGAAGCGCCCCGTGATGGTCTCGCGGTCGAACAGGTGGCCCGAGAAGTCCGCGTCGCGGCCGTTGACGATGTCGATGAGCGCGGGGTAGACGGGGCCGCGCAGAGCGTTCACGCCGGGGCGCTCGAGCGAGTAGGCGTAGATAAAGCCCGTGATGTAGCGGAGGAACCCGTAGAGCTCGGCGTCGTCGAGGCTCCCGTCCTCGTCGCGCCTCGCGAGGAACCACGTGCTCAGGAGGTACGCCCACATGCCGTTGGGCGCGTAGCTGAGCACGAATAGGCGCCTCAGCACCCGCTCGGAGAACCCCTCCTGCGCGTCCACGCGACGCCAGAAATCGAGAAGGGCCTCCAGGTCATCGAGCGTGGCGTCTTGTTTAAGGATTTCGTAGCCGCCCTCGCTGTAGAAGTCGCGCAGGCTCTTGGTCGTAGTGTCGCGGATACCCTTCTTCGCGCGGCGGTAGTACATGTAGCGGGTGAACAGCTCGTCCAGGGGCGTGCCAGATGTCGGCTTAAAGATGAGGTTGGCCGTCTCCTCCAGCCGCTTCCAGCGGGCGACGAACTCGCCCTTCCTGCCCTCGGCCGAGAAGTGCTTGTAGAACTGGCTCTTGAAGATGTCAGCGTCGGCCAGTGGCAGCCCGCGGTCGTTGAGCGTCGAGAAGATCCGGAGAGCGGTGTCCTGCGACTCCGCCTCGATGGGCAGAAGGATCACGTTGTTGAGGATGCACGCGGCGAGAAGGGCTATGTAGGTCGGCCACTCGCTCGCCATGTCGGCTATCTTCCTCGCGAAAAAGGCGTAGTTCCTCGCGTAGGCGCTCCTGGCGCCCGCCTCTACCGAGCCGTGGCGGAGGATGTCGAGGAACTCGCCCTTGTCGGCGTCGCTTGCCACCTCGGAGTCGATCTTTAAGGCGCCCATGTCGGGCTCGTCGAACTCGTCGGTCTTCCACACGCAGCCCGCGATGGACTCGCGCACCTTCACCGACTGCTTGTCCTTCATGTTCGCGAACTTGTCGTAGAAGGCGCGGAGCAGAAGCATGATGGTCGTGAGCCTCTGCTGACCGTCGATGATCTCGAGCTGGCCGGCGTCGTTCTTGAAGGTGACGATGGGCCCGAGGAAGTACTCGTCGGCCGAACTGTCGAAGGCGTCGCAGTCGTCGTTGGGGAACGCGAAGGAGAACAGGTCGTCCCACAGCGTCGCGCACTCGTCCTCGCCCCAGGCATAGGGGCGCTAGTAGTCGGGGATGAGGAAGTCAGAGTGTTTGTCGGTCAGAAGCAGCCTGATCGTCTTCTGATCGATGTTGAGCTTGGACATGTGAAAACCTCCGTGCAGGCGGATCAATCCTTGTAGCTCGGATTATTTTACACGGGGAAAGAGAAACACTTAGCCAACGGCATGGCAAGAGCGAAGGGCACAGAAGGCAACGAGAAGGACTATTTTTTTCCACCACTCGTCAGCAGCATCATCGGCGATGGTCACGACCGTCATGACAAGAGAGTCCCTGACTGCAATCTGAACGTCGCCCAGTCGAAAACGAAAACGGAGCCATCGCACGCGAGATAAGCTCTGAAAGTAACTCTTACACGCAAGGAGGATTCATGGTGGAAAGCGGGTACTCCCAGTTCACTCCCCCGGCACCCGACGTCGCTCGCTGGCCCGCCCAATCTCTTGCAGTGTAGCTTGCGGCTTAAATCTATCCAAGGCCCCACGGGCTTGTTCTCGGCCTACGCAGTCACAATCTCTCGAATCCGCGTGGACGGCCTTCCGGGCTGTGGGGCAATCGCAAGGCGCTCCTCGATGCTTTCCTTTGCGACCATACGCGTGGAGCCGACCTTCCACGAGGCGAGCTGACCGGACGAGCACATCTGCGCGACGCGAGCGGTCGACACGCCAAGCGCCCTCGCGGCCTCGGCGGACGTCACTGCCGGGGCATCGGAAACGTCAACGTCGACCGCAACGGCAACGACCCATCCGTCCTCTCGTGGAGCGTGGCAAACGGAACCTCCGGGAAGGACGTAGCCGTGCAGCAGCGAGTCAAGAGCGGCCGCACGCAGCCAGTCGGCGGCCATGGCAACCGTCCCCTCGCGCGTCTCGCCCTCCGTACCGCCCTCCATGCCGAAGGGAATGGCGAGGTAGCCGCCCTCGTCTGCCACAATCTCGAACTCCCTGACGAATAGCATTGCGACCTCTCTCTTCTCCGCTTTAGCTACAGAAGGCCAGCTTGCCTGCGAATGATGTCCGCCATACGGTCTTTTATCTCGGCATGCCTTGGCACCATGACAGCACGGCCACCTCGCCTGAACTTGTCATGGTTGGCTGTCGAGCCGCTCTTGACCCTCACATAGCCAGCCCGCTCGAGTTCGCGAACCAAATCCCTACGCTTAGTCATCCACATTTCCTTCGCAGTAAATATTAGCCTTACTAATATTTTTTACAACACCAATTCCGTAGATACTTGCCGAACGAATTGTTGGCATGCTATCACCAATCAGTTGTAAATCATCTATATATGATATTTCTATCATCATTTCAGGCCGCTATAATAATCATTGTCTGATGATTATCTCGTTTTTTGCGATTGATTAGGAGCAGACCATGACGAGTGCCCTTTTAAATCTGAGGAAGCAGGCGGGGTTCAAGAACGCGAAGGACTTCGCCGCCGCCGAGGGCATCGCCGAGGCGACCTACGCCCGCTACGAGTCCAGCCCCGAGAAGATCCCCCTCAAGAGCGCCTGGCAGCTGGCCGACCGCTTCGGCGTGCCCATCGACGTCATCGTGGGCAGGCGGGCCGTCGACGTGGCGAGCTTGCGCGGCAGGGTACAGGAGGCCTATGAGGCCCTCTCCGATCGCTCGCGCGCCTCGCTCGACGACTACTTGGCCTTCCTCGCGCAGCGAGACGAGCGCGAGGCGAGGGAGCGCGAGGCGAGGGAGCGCCGCCGCTACGACGCCGTGTGCTACCGCCTGGAGCAGGTCTTCCTGGCCGGGCTCGAGGAGGATGACCCGAACCTATTCGCCTTCGGCACGGGCGAGCGCATGCGCGCCGCGTTCGAGGCATACGTCAACAGGAGGGCCGACGAGCTCCAGGAGCCCGACGTCCGCAGCACCTCGACAAAGCAGATCATGGCCGCCTACGACCGCGCCCACAGCACTTCCCGCAACGGCGACATGCTGGTCCGCAAAAGTCAGTAAATGACAATCTCGGCAGGGTCTTCGGACCTCGCTTTTCTTATGCGGGAGAGGGACAGAGGATCTCGGCTTCGCGCCTCCAGGCAACCTCGGACACGGTTTGCGCCAGATTCGTACCGTACAAGCCTCCAAAGTCCGAGCGTCAGCTAGGTACAGTCATCTACCCGCTGCTTCTCAACTTAGAATCCAGGCAATCGTTCATCCTTCATTAGCCGCCGGCTAAGAAACGCGCAAAAAACAGGCGCGTCAGCGGGCCGCGAGGTCGTACTTGGCGATGACGCGGCGGATAGCGCGGCCCCACGGAAGCCAGATCACGGCAAGAAACCCGGCGGTCGCGATGCCGTGGACGATGTCGAGCGGGGCGCCCGCGGCGTAGGCGGCGACCACGGCAGGCCAGGTGAGCGGCCGCACGAAGCCGAGCACGTAGTACCCGTTGAGGATCGCTCCGTACATGAGCGCGCTCACGAAGCCCCAGGCGTACAGCGCCCATGAATGTTCGAGCGCGCCGCGGTCGGAAAGGACGCCGCCGAGGTATCCGACGAGCCCCCATGCGTACATCTGCCAGGGCGTCCACGACCCCTGCCCAAAAAAGAAGTTCGACACGAGGGCGGCCACCGCGCCGACCACGAACCCCGAGCGGCGCCCGAGGGCGGCGCCTGCCACGATGGCGATGGCGCTCACGGGCTTGACGTCGGGGATCGGCGCGAAGAGCACGCGCCCGGCGGCGGCAGTCGCCGCGAGAACGGCGGTGGGCATGAGCTGCCGCAGCGGCGGCCGCGACGCCTCGAAGCTCGCAAAGAGGAGCCCGACCGCGAGCACGGCCACCGCAAGCGTAAGGCCGGCCGTCACGTCAAGGCCCGCTGCGGCGGTCGCCACCATGACCACAGGCACGGCAAGAAGCGCAGGCAGCTCGAGCGCGCGGAGCACGCGCGGCGCCGCCTGAACGAGAGCGCGCCTCATCGCGAGCCCTTCCCATAGAGCCACGACGCCGCGAAAAACTCCGCCGTGGTCTCGGTCGAGGTCAGGCAGCCGTCGAACAGAAGCGAGACGCGGTCGGCGACGGCCTCGACGAACGCCATGTCGTGCGTGGCAAGAAGGACCGTTGCGCCGGCGTCGCGGGCGGCGCCGACGGCGCGGACGACCCATGCGCGGGCAGCGTCGTCGAGCCCCTTGGTCGGCTCATCGAGGAGCAAAAGCTCCGGCTTGCAAAGCAGCAGCTTCTGCAGCGCGAGCATCTGCTGCTGGCCGCCGGAAAGGTCGTACGGATGGCGGTCGGCGGCCCCTGCAAGCCCGAGCTCCTCGAGCGCGGCGTCGACCTCCGCGG
>NZ_DAWEMK010000004.1:35945-46632 GCF_052362415.1 Paratractidigestivibacter sp.
GCGCCGGCCGCCCACTCCGTGAGCTCGTCGCGCGCGGTCTCGCACGCGAGGACCGCCTTGGGCGACTGCGGCAGAAGCGCCTGCGAGCGCGCGAGGGTGTTCTTCACATGGCCCTTCTGGGCGCGGGCGACGCCCGCCGCGAGCGAGAGCAGCGTCGACTTGCCGGAGCCGTTGCCGCCCACGAGCGCGCGCACTTCTCCCCGAATCAGCCGCAGGTCAAGGCCGCGAAGCACCCAGTCGCCGTCGCGGTCGTAGCGAAGCCACGCCTCCCGCACGTCGACGGCGGCGGCACCTGCGGGCGCCGGGCGCGCGGGCAGCGCGGCCAGCGGCCGCGGCTTTGCGAGCGCGGACAGCTCCACCTCGCGCACACGCCCCTCCCCCATCGCGAACGCGCAAGTGGCGTACTCGGCCATCGCCTGCGGCGCGTGCGTGGCCACCACGACGGTGATGCCGAGCTCGCGGTTCGCGCGGAAGAGCAGCCCGAGGAAGGCCTTCTCGGCTATGGGGTCGAGCATGCTCGTCGGCTCGTCAAGCAAAAGCAGCCGCGGGCGCATGGCGAGCGTCGCCGCGAGGGCGAGCGTCTGCCGCTGGCCACCGGAAAGCTCGGAGGTCTGCGCGCGGAACCACGGGCCCATGCCAAAGAAATTGCAGGTCTCGGCCACGCGGCGGCGCATCTCGTCAGCGGGAACGCCGAGGTTCTCGAGGCCGAAGGCCATCTCGTGCCAGACGGTGTCGCACACGATCTGGTTGTCGGGGCTTTGGAACACGTAGCCCACCGCAGCGGCAGACTCCGCCGGCGAGAAGGACCGGACGTCGGCGCCGAAGGCGAGAACCTCGCCCGCGCGCTCGCCCGCCGGCGCGATCTCGGGCTTGGCAAGGCGCAGCAGGGTCGATTTGCCCGAGCCTGTGAGGCCTGTGAGCAGCGCGAACGCGCCATCCGGAACGACGAGCGACGCACGGTCGAGCACAGGGGCCACGCCTCCGGGGTAGGTGAACGTGAGGTCGCGGACCTCGAGCGCGGGCATGGCGGCGCATCCCCGCGCGGGCTTCTTTCCAGGCAGCGTCATTCCAGTCCCCTCCAACGGATGCGCTCGGCGACGGCCGCAACGGCCGGCAGCAGCATAAGCGCGGCGTAGGGCGCATAGCCCCACCAGCACACGAGCGCGGGCATCACCGGGTAGAAGCTCCACTGCCCGCACGCAACGGCGGCGAGAAACGCGCAAAGAAGCGCGAGGGCCACAATGCCGCAGGTCTTCGCCGCGTCGGACTCGCGCAGGGCATCGGCCCGGTAGCTCGTGCGGCGCGCGCCCGACTCCCAGCCGCGGGCGCGCATGGCGTCCGCGCGCTCAAGCGAGTCCTCGAGTGCCCAGGTCATCAGCTGACCGGATTCCCGGGTCAGGCGCTCGCGCAGGCCGGGGCGCGGACCGGCGGCACTGCACGCGGAAAGCGACGCCTCGACGCCGCGGCTTCGGCGAAGCAGCTGCGGCGTGAGCTGCGACGTCATCGAAACCACAAGCGCCACCGAGGACGAGCCCCCGCGCCCGAGCGACAGCAGGCGGTCCTGCGTGAGCACCGCCGCCGCTCCCTCGAACCACACGACGACGGACACCATGAGGGCGCCCATGACGGCTCCGTACGCAAGGCTCTCGGCGTACACGCACACAGGGCCGAGACGCACAAGGAGCGTCGAGCCGGACGCGGAGAAGAGCGGGTTGGCGAGGCACACGAGCGCGAGCATGGGCAGCTGCCAGCGCAGGCCCAGAAGCGTCGCGCGGCCGCCGCGGGCGAGCGCCGAGAACGCGAGCGCGCCCGTAAGCGAGAGCGCCACGAGAACCGGCTGCACGGAGAACATCGTGAGCAGCAGGATCGCCGCAAAGAGCGCCGCCGGCACGCACGCGTGACACGCGTCGAAGGCTATGTGCCTTATTGTTCGGCCCACGCGTCCGCCTCGCTTCTGTTTTCAGCCTTCGGCACGCCAAGCACTTCTCGCCAACAGTCCGGAAAACCCATAGGCGCAAGCGAAACATTTGGATATGCATCGATAATGTGACCAAGTTCAATCGCCATGTCATTCCAACGATCTGGCCACGTTTGTTCAAAGAGCCGCTTTATCACAATAAATGTTGGGAATTCCTTATTTGATGCCCAGCGGATGTCCTTGCGCAACATTTTTGGACGTATTCGCATTACACGATTATAAAAGCGTCCCTGATGCGCGCAGAGATTACGCACTGCGCACAAGTGCATCAGCCAGCTTTTTAGGATTGGAGGCCTTTGGCCAAATGCACCGGCGATCGCTTTCGCGGTCGGCGCCGTCCTAGAGTCATCTCGCAGCAGGCCAATTAATGAGGAAACCTGTCCCATTGTCATGACCTCGACAACCGCCCAACACGGGAGGTCGCCGTATTTCTCCAAGTTATGACAAACGCACGGCTCTTGATTCTTTTTCGCCCTTGCTATCTCTTGATCAATTGACGAGAGCAGCCCTCCGTGGCGAGAGCTGTCGGCAAATAGCAGCGAATCCCGATACGCAAGCGGGCCATAGTCGCGTGACAGGAAGTAAGCAAAACTGGTCCGAATTTTGATTTCTATAGGTTGTATAGCAGCCCATAACCATTGACGCAGCGCAGCATCCAATCGATAGATATCCACGATCGAAGACAGCTCTGTTGCCTTTGCGATTTGGCCATTGTGTTCGAAAGTCATCCAATAAGCGCGAAGGCGATAGTAATTGATGTCTTCAAGCAGTTCTTTTGCTTCGTTCAAATCTGGGCATTCGATGCCCGTCTCGACAAGATGACGCACCTGCTGATCAACCGAAAGAAAAGGCTTCATTTCTACAAAAAAGGAGCCAGCTTGGTTCGCATCATCGTTTCCGAGAGAGGCGCGCTGGCTACTATTGTCTTTTACTATACCCTTCGCAGTTTTAGGTGCAACAGCATCCTCATTTTTGTGACCAGAATCCATCGCCCGTTGGCTGCTGTCCTTGACCATAGCGCCTCCCCACTCAAATCTCGTGGCGTTCATTGTATAGAAGCGCGGGCGCCGACGAGATTGCCGGCGCCCGCGCGCGGATGGCGTATGACGCCAGTCGATCTAGTACTCCACGTTGGCGTACCACCAGTAGATGGACTCGCCGCCGGAGAGCACATAGCTGGAACACGCGATGTTGGCGACGGTCCCGTTGACGGAGTACATCCACCCGCTCATGCCGCCGTGTTCCTTCTCGGCAAGGCCGGCGATCGAGCTCACGTACATGCCGTAGCCGGTGGCCTTCGCGTTGAACGAGACGCCGCAGCTCGCCAGGGCGTCGTAGACGGTCGCGCCCGCGGGAAGCGCAAGCGTGGCCGACGAGCTGCCCGCCCCGGCGGACGAGCCGTCGACGGTGATGCTCACCGTGATGGTCGCGCCCTGCTGGGAAGAATCGCCCGAGGCAGAGCCGCCCGTAGAGTCGCTCTTCGACGAGACGTTCTTTCCGTTCTGGTCGACCACGCGATAGGTGGTCTTCGTCTTGGTCAGGGCCTCGCCGTCGACGGTCTTTTTCTGGACGACGGTGATGGCGGAGTCGTCGGGAAGCGTCGGGGCCTCGCCGCCCTGCTGGGCGAAGGCGGGGGCGTCGCCCAGCAGCGCGTAGGCGTTGCCGCTGATGGCGTAACCCTTCGCCGCGGACAGAAGCGCGGAGGCATCGCCGGAGGTCGGGGCATCGTCGCAGCCAAAGCGCACGACGAGGCGCACCGCGCCGTTGGCGTCCTCCGAGATCCAGGTCACGTCGGACAGGCCCACGTTCTGCTCGGCGGCCCACTTGGCGAGCGCGGCCGCGCGGCGGGCGGTCTCGTCGACCATGGCGGGCGCGTCGTCGGTCGTCGCCTGCTCGACCCAGACCCCGTCGGCAGTCAGGACCGCCTTGACGTCGTCGGCCGCGACCGAGACGTCGGAGCCGTCGAAGCTGAGCCCCGTGCAGGCGGCGGCCACGTCGTCGGCGGTCACCGTGTTCGCGGTCATGGTGACCTGCGGCGTCGCGGCCGCCTGGCCGTCGGCGGCGGCAGGCTCAGCCACGGTCTGGAGCGCCTCGCCGGAGAGAAACGCGAGCGGGTCGTTGCCCTGCGCGTACTGCCATGCGGACCAGGCGCAGAAAACGATGGCCACGGCGGCGATAACGGCGACGACCGGGCGCCAGACGCGGGCGCCCTTCTTTCCCTCGTCACCGGGGATATTGGAATTAGGCTCGGCCATTACTCCTCGTCCCCCTTCCTACGCTTGGCAACAAGCACGACGATGAGCGCCGCGGCGGCCACTGCCATGCCGATGAAGGGCCAGATGGGAAGCGCACGACTGGACTCAGGAGATACGAAGCCCGCATCGGCGCCGAGGTCGGCCTCACCCTCGGCAGAAGTGGTGGTCGGAGTCGTGCCCGTCGCCTCGCCGGACGTGAAGCCGGAAAGAAGGGAGGCCTTCTCCTCGGACTCGTTGGCCTCGGCCGATACGTTCGACTTGAGGGTGAGTGCGAGCGTGGTCTTCTTGCCGCCGTTGCCGGACAGCGAGATCTGCCCGCCGGAGGCGTTGTCCTTCTTTGCGTCGTCGGTCTTGTTGTTGTCGTTCTTTGCGTTCCACTTGGCGTAGAGCGTCACGTCGGCAGTCACGACGTCCTTGGCGAAGTCCCAGGCCTGGGTGCACGCGGCGTCCTTGTACCAGCCAGCGAAAGTGAAGCCGGCGCACGTGGGTTTGGCCGAGGGTTCAATGACAGGATGGCCCTGCTTGACGCGCTGGGACGCGGGAAGCTCAGCGTCCTTGCCGTTGGCATCGAAGGTCACCGTAAAGCGCTTGAGACGCTCGCCGTTGCCCTTGATGGCAAAGAGCTTTCCGGAGTCGTTGGTGTAGTAAAGGGAGCCGTCAGATCCCACCGAGATGGACGACATGCAGTAGTCCTGGTTCGCGGTGTCGGGCGTGTAGAGAAGCTCTGCCTCCTCGTCGCCAACACGGTAACGATAGATGCCGCCGGGGTTGTTGTTGGAGGTAAAGTAAACGTAGGTCTGGCCATCCTGAACCGAGACGATGGGCTGGGACTTGACGTCGCCGCCCGCATCGTAACCGTACTGCCGGATATAGTTGCCGTCGGCCTTGCACACGGCATTCTCGACCTTCATGGTCGCCGCGTCGATAACGGCAATCTGACCGTAGTGATACTCGTACTCCCCCTGACGGCCGCCCGTGAAGCCGTCTGCAGATGCGCCGCCCACGACGATCTTTCCATTGGCGAGAACCGGGGTGGATGTGGAGCTCGCGCCGAACTTGACGCTTGAGGCCTCCGAGAGGGTGCCATCGGCGGCCATCGAAAGCTTGTGAAGAACGCCGTCGCTGCTTGTCACATAGAGCGTGGAGCCGTCCGCCAGAACCGTGGTGCGTACGCGGTCGGCAACCTTGAGGGTCGAGACAACATCGCCCGTCGCCGGGTCGACGGCACTCACCGTGCCAGAGTCGTCGGCGATGACGCCGTAGCCGCCGACGAACGCCATGCCGGACCAGTAGTAACCGGCGGAGTTCTGATTGGCCTTGTTCCACATGACTTGGCCGTCGGACAGGCGGACGCACAGCAGGTAGCCGCCGTAGCTGTTCAACCGATCGGCGTCTGCCGACCCAAAGTAGGCGTAGCCGTCACGCACCGTGACGGACGAGAGGGACTGCTGGCTGCTCTTGGTTCCATCGGGCAACGCGTCGGTCACCCACTTGGTGGTAAGCGAGTCAACCGTAAGAGCCTGGAGGCGGCCGGAGCTCAGCGGCACCAGGATCAGGCCGTTGACATAGACCATGCGCGAGGTCGAGTCGATTGCCGAGACAAGCGCCGCCTCGCCGCCCTCGGCGGTCTCGCCCGTGTCGACGTTCTTCTTGTAGAGCTTGGAGCCGACGGCGATGTAGACGTAGTCGCCAACGAGCAGAGGATCGGACACGTAGGTGTTGTGATCGTTGGGGTCCTTGAGGGCCGTAATCCACTTGGCCTCGGCGTCCTTGGTGGGAACGGGAGCCTCCGTCACCTTGTCGGCGCTCGTGAATCCGGACCAGGCGCTATCCCAGTTGGGACCGTGTGCGCTGGGGTCGACGACAACGCCGTCGACAACGTAGCTGCCTTTAACCCACTTGGCGTAGAGAGTGAGGTCCTTCGTTACAGATGTCGAGAAGTCATAGGGACTCTTCAGACCGGCGTCTGCGTACCAGCCGGCGAACTCGTAACCGTCCCGCTTGGGGGCAGCGGGTTTTATCGCCTTCGCGCCATCAGCAACGACCTGGGAGTCGACCGCAGAGCCTTCCCCGGTATTGAATGTAACCGTATGCGGCAACGCACTGACGGAGCCGTCGCCGAAGACCCACTCGATCTTGTCGCCAGCCTTGACATAGTAGTTGACCGCGAGCAGGTTGCTCTGTTTTCCGTTGATGTACAGAACCCACCAGCGCCAGTTGCCTTGGGAGTCCTGCGCGCTTCCGAGGGACGTCTGGCCATTAGGCAGGGTGCCGTCCTTGGCGGAAATCGTATACATGCCGTCGTCACAGGTCATACCATGCTGTTCGAGCACCTGTTTGGTAAGAGCAGCGGCAGTCATGGTCTCGCCCGCTGGAATCGTCACCTCGGTCTGCGGCACCCAATTGGCGTCGTTGCCCTCTGTATCAGGGCCCGTGACCTGCGCCGTGACGGTAATAGCTTTACCCTCGTTGGGGTCATCGAGACCAGTAGATCCCTTAATCGCAACCGTCGCGCTTACGTCCTGGTTGGCAAGCTTGGCATAGGTCGGGTTGTCCGGATAGCGCTCGGCGTAGCGCGCGTACTTCTCGCTGGAGAGGCGAGAGGTAATAGTGACCCTGGTGTTGTACTCGGGCTTCTCGCCAAGAACGAGATTCTCGTGCTTGAGGAGATCGGGGCGGCTCGATTTAAAGAGGCGATACCCAGCAGTCTCACTCGCGCCCTCAAGCTCCACCGGGACGATGCCCGAGCCCGCAGCGTCGGTGGTCGCCTTGTCGTAGCTCCATGCGAGCTTACCGTCGGCGTCGAGATACGCCTTCTGGAAGGCGTGCATGTTTGCGGTCACGCCGGCGGCGTCCTGGCCGTCGAGGATGGTCTCGGCGTAGCCCGCCTTGGCGGCCTCCATGAGCTTAAGCTCGTTGTCGAGGTCGGTCTGATCCTGCGGCGCAACCGTGAAGTCAAGCGTCTTTGTGGCAGTAACCTCGGGGTTGTTCTTATCCGTAACCGTGCAGGTGAGCTTTGTGGAGACGGCGTCCAAGCCGGCCTCGGGACGGTATACCGTGCCCTTATAGCCGTTGAAGGTCACGTCATCGGTGCTCGCGGAGTACTCGACCTTATAGTATTTGCCGTCGACACCGAGCGTGCTCGTGCGCGGCATCTGGAGGTCGTCGGTCAGGCCGTCCTTATTGGCAACCGTATCGGTACCGGAGTACTTGATGTTGCCGTAAGCAAACGCCGCGTCGACCTTCTCCTGCAGCGCCTTCTTGTCGGCAGCAACCTTCTCGGGGTCGCCCTTGACGGTCACAGTGAAGTCGTGCGTGCCCTCAATGCCAGACGGGCCGCCGCTCACGAACGAGACCGTCGCGGTCAGCGTAACCTCGCGATCGCTCGATGCGCGCGTCACCTTGCCGGTGTAGTCGCTCCAACCATAGCCGGAAGGCCAAATGGCATCGCCGTCGGAGCTCTTCCATTCAACCTCGAACTTGCTCTTGGAGCCTGCGCGGTACGGAAGCGTGAGATTCGACGTGACGGACTCGGCCGAATCGCCCGAAGCGTAGCCTATGGCAATTTGCTCGGTGGCATTGTCAAGAAGTTCTTGGACCCGAGCTTCGTCCCAGGCAATCTGCACCGTCTTGTTGGGCTGATAGCGTTCGGTTTCGTCGCCGCGTGACAGCTCAAACACGACGTCGGCGCTGCGCAGGCCGTCGATGTTGTAGCCGGTGTACTCGTTGGGATCGATGTAGAAGAACGTCACATCGCCATTGGTCTCGTCCCGGGCGTCGGAGATGCCGACCGTCGCCTTGGCATCCTCCGCCTTAAAGAGCACGGCGCCCTCGGAGACCTTAACGTCAACGTCATCGAAACCAAGCTCAGCGAGTTGGGCTTTCAGGGCATCGTTGACGTTGCCGCCATCGGCGCTGTAATCAACTGCGATTTGCTTGTTGGCGTCGTTGAGTTTCTGGACCGCGGCCTCGAGCGAACCGGCGGCGATAACGGGATTGGCAGAGACGAGCTCGACCGTCGAGTTACCGCTCGTGGCAACAGCCTTGAGGTACTTACCGGCAGCAGAAGCAGAGACTGTTGCCGTGGCGCCCGACATGTCGGGTAGAGGCGTCCAGTCGGCCGCGGGAGCCTTCGCATCGTCAGCTGCATACCAGGCAACAGTCGCTTGGTCGGTGACATCAATACCGTTGGTGGTCGAGCCGTCAGCGCGCTTGGCCTGCGCCGTCGCCTTGACGCTGTCACCCGAAACCAGGTGGGTCGAGTCGCTGTTGATCTGCGGGGTGGTAGTCACGCGCAGCAGGTTATACTCCCCCGCCGCGGTAACGCTGTCCGACGAAACCCACTCAACCGTGTTGTCGAGAGCGCTCGCGGTGAGCTTGATGTGCTTTCCGACGAGGGAATCGTTGAGCGTCAGCGCGCCGGTCTCGGCGTCAATACCGTTGCTGACTTCGACCCAATCCGAATCGTCCTCACCCTTGGCATACCAAGCGAGCGTGAGCTTAGCGTCCTCGGGCAGATCGGAATCGGACCAGCTCGAGGAGCCGGGAATCTTCACGCGCGGGGTGAGCACCGCGCCAACGGAGAGGGTCGTCGAAGACGCCTCGTTGGGGGCAACGGACTTGAGCTTGTACTGACCGGCAGGCGTCACGGGGCCAACGGGGTCGACGGACTGCGTACCGCCGTAGGTGCTCTTCTTCTCGGTGCTCTTCACCGAGTTCTTGCTCGTGGCGATCACACGAATGTACTTGCCCACCATATCGGCCGTGGGCGCATACGTTGCAGAGTCGGTCGCATCGGGAATGTTGACGAAGTGGCTGTCGTAGGAGCTCTTGTCGTTGGAGTACTGCCACTGATAGTGGACCGTGTCCGTCGCGGAGACGTCAGTGTAGGAGTTGCCCTTGGTCGCCTTCGCGGTCAGAGCCTTACCTGCAGCAATCTGTCCGGATGCCAGAGCGCCCGTGACCGTCACGCCGTAGAGATCGACCGCTCCAGCCTCCACGACGGGCAGGGTGCTCGACTGCTCGTCACCGAAGCCGCCGTTGGCGCGTGCTTGGACGTATTTGTTCGCCAGCGCCGCGTCGGGCGTGAACGAGTTGGTGTCCGCCCCTTCAATCTTCGTGTTACAGGTACTCGGGGAGTCCCCGTAGTACCAAGACCAGATAACCTTGGGGTTCGAGGTCACGTCATCGGAGCCCGACTTCGCGGTGGCGGTGATCTTCTCGCCGACTTTCGCCTCGACGGTGCGGTCGAGGGCGATCTTCGTGATGTTGACGGAGCCAGAAGCGCCGATGAGGCTCGTGCCCTTGGTGGTGTAGTCGCTGCTGCCGATCTTTGCGGTTATATGGCAACGGACCGATTTGCTCTCGTAAGCCATGAGCTCGAGAGTGTTCGACGTCGCGCCCTCGATGTCGGTATAGGTACCGCCCTTGGCATCCGCGATCTGCCACTGATAGCTCAGCTTGGACGCATCGATGTAATCGGAAGCGCCCTTCTCTTTGGCAAGGGCTTGGACGGTGTCGTCAACGGTATAGACATAGGTACCGGAGGTGGAGCCTTCGGGGGCCAGGATGGCGGAGTAGATGTCCACGGCGCCGGCTTGCTTGAAGGGACCCACGTAGCCGGTCGGCCAGCCGCCAAATGAGACATCGTTCGCGCCCGCATTGGCGGACACTGATACGTAGCAGCCCTCAAGGTCGTCGGCCACCGTAAGCGTAGGACCGGACTCCCCCTCGATGGTCTCCCACTTTGTGGAGCTGCTGGGGGCTGACGTGCCCTTGAACTTCTTCCAGGTGTAGGTGACCTTAGAGTTATCGACGTAGGTGGGGCTGTAACTCGAGCCGGTGTACGCCTTAGCCGTGAGGGTCGCGCCGATCTCCGTGGAGGAAGCGGAGAGCTCGACGCCTGCGAGCTTGACCGCGCCGGCCTTGAGCACAGCATCGCTCGTCGTGGCCTCGACGTCGTTTACCCCTGCGTTTGCCTTGACCTTGACGTACTTGCCCTCAAGAGCGTCGGTTAGCGTGAGAGAGGCGGTCGCCGCGCCTTCAATCTCGGTCCAGCCGGAGTATTTGTTGGTCGACTCGTACCAGGTGTAGGTCACCGTGGTGTCGCGCGCGGCGGGCGTGTTGTACGCGGTATACGGCGTAGCGGTCAGCGTGTCGCCCACAGCGGGAGACGAGCTGCTCAGCTTAACGGAGTAGAGGCTTGCCTGCCCGGCGCCCAGCACCGGACCGGGAATGTAATTGGCATTGATGCCCGAGCCGTAAGAAACGGAGGGGCCGTAATAGTCCTTGCCACCCGCAGTTACCTTGCAGATGAAGTACTTGCCCACCATCGCATCGGTGATGGTAAGCGACTGCTCGTGGCCCACGACCTCGGTGTAGTCGGCGACGTTGTTGCTCGCCTTAGTCGTGCCGGCGAGCCACGTGTAAGTCCAGGTGCCGGGGTTGGTGACGG
>NZ_DAWEMK010000005.1:0-7936 GCF_052362415.1 Paratractidigestivibacter sp.
GAGCCGGGCACCAACGGCCAGCACGCCTTCTACCAGCTGATCCACCAGGGCACCCGTCCCATCCCCGCCGACTTCATCGCCTTCGCGAACACCGCGAACCCGACCAAGGACGGCGACCAGGACGTCCACGAGCTCTTCCTCGGCAACTTCCTCGCCCAGACCAAGGCGCTCGCCTTCGGCAAGACCGCCGACGAGGTCCGCGCCGAGGGCACGGCCGAGTGGATGGTCCCGGCCCGCGTCTTCAAGGGCAACCGCCCGACCACCTCGATCTTCGGCACCGAGCTCAACCCCCACACCCTGGGCGAGCTCATCGCGCTCTACGAGCACATCACCTTCGTCGAGGGCACCGTCTGGGGCATCGACTCCTTCGACCAGTGGGGCGTCGAGCTCGGCAAGCAGCTCGCCAAGCAGATCACCCCGGCCTTCCACGACGACGCCGCGCTCGAGAAACAGGACGCAAGCACCCGCGCCCTCATCGAGTACTACCGCAAGAACCGCAAGTAAGTAAGCAGCACGTAAGGGCAAAAAAGACCGAGGCTCGCGCCGAGGTCCTGCGCGGCGGCTCAGGCACCCTCCTGCGCCGCCGATATAAGCGCTAAAAACCCGCTCAGCGCCAGGATTGGCGCGCCAAGCCCCTGACTGTCCCAAGCGGACGGCTCGGGGGCTTTTTGTGCATGTGCCCCTAAAAATAGAAATCGCTAAGGTTTGTAGTATCGCAGGAGGGGTGACAATTTCCGGTCTGCATTATGGCCGGCCTGTACTAGGAAGGATTCCCGAGACCCCATGACGCTCCTCGAACTTATTAACCTGCTGAAGAAGCACCTCAAGCTCGTGGTGCTTCTTCCTTTGGCGTGCGCACTGGCCATGGGCATGTTCAGCATGCTGTTCATGAGCAACACCTACACGGCGACCACGAGCATGTACGTTCTCGTAAAGAACAACGACTCGGGCAACTCCTCGACGCTCTACTCCGACCTCAATGCCTCGCAGATGGTCACGAACGACGTCGCGACGCTGCTGAACTCCGACCGTGTGACCAACGAGACCGCCAAGGACCTGGGCCTCCAGAACCTCAAGGCCTATAAGGTCAGCGTCACGTCCGAGACTACCTCGCGCGTCATCACCCTTTCGGTCACCGGGACCGACCCCGAGGGCGCCGCCCGCGTGGCCGACACCATGGCCCAGAAGGTCTCGTCCATCGCCCAGGAGGTCATGGACGTCCAGTCCATCAACGTCATCGACCAGGCGGAGGCGCCCAAGGACCCGAGTGGCCCCAACCGCCTGCTGTACACCGCCGTGGCTTTCCTTGCCGGCCTCTTTGCGGCGGTCGCGATCGTTGTCCTGTCCGACATGCTCAACACCAGGATCCGTAACCAGGAAGAGCTCGAGGAACTGCTGGGTGTCCCCGTCATCGGGCGCGTCCCCCAGATGTAAGGGGTATCACTAATGTTTGGAACCAACTCAACTTCAGGCAAGGGCACTGGCGACCGCGTTTTTCTCCAGAACGCCGTCAAGACCCTCGTCGCAAATATCCGGTTCGCCTCTGTGGATAACCCGGTGCACGTCATCGGCGTCTCCTCCTCCATCCCCAACGAGGGCAAGTCCTCGATCTCGTACGCGCTGGCCCAAGCGCTCGCCGCCGGCGGACAAGAAGTCCTTCTCGTTGACTGCGACCTTCGGCGCCGCAGCCTCGCGAATATGATCGGCACCCACGCTCAGGCGGGCATCTACTCGGTGCTTTCCGGGCAGACCGAGCTGAACGACGCCGCGGTCGAGACCTCCACGCCCGGCGTGTACCTGCTCGATTGCGAGCCGCACATCCCGAACCCCGTCGACATCCTGGCATCCCGCCGCTTCAAGTCCCTGGTGGCTCAGATGCGCGAGGAGTTCGGCTACGTTGTTATCGACACGCCGCCGCTGTCCGCCTTCGTCGACGGCGCCGTCATCTCGCAGAACGTCGACGGCATGCTGCTGGTCGTGCGCCGCAACTTCACCAAGCGCGACGAGATCCTGGGCGCTTACGAGCAGCTCAAGAAGGCTGGCGCCAACGTCCTGGGCACGGTGCTCAACTTCTGTGAGGACGAGAAGAGCGAGTACTACTACAGCTACTACAACAAGGATGGCAAGCGCGTGCGCAAGAGCTCCAGCTCCTCGCAGGGCGCGCCCAAGCTTCCCGATGCGCCGCTTTCGCAGCAGGTCGTCCACCCGAGTGCCCCCGCTTCCGCTCCTGTTGCCGCTTCTGCGCCCGCGGTGACGGGTCTGAAGCCCCTGCCCAACACCAGCGCTTCTCCGGACAGCACGATGGCCTTCCTTAAGCAGTCCGGTTATCAGCCGCGCACTGACTTCGACGAGTAACGGCGGTACTTCCTAGCAATGCGTGATATGCACTGCCACATCCTTCCCGGCGTCGACGACGGCGCGAGAGACCTCGACGCGAGCCTTCGCATGCTCGAGGCCGCCCGCGCCGTCGGCGTGACGTCGATGGTCTGCACGCCGCACGCGCGCAGCCCCTACTTCGACTACGAGAAGATGGTCGCAGCGTACCAGGAGTTCTCTGCCGCCGCGGCCAAGGCCGCGCCCGAGGTGCACGTCGCCATGGGCTTCGAGGTCGCGCACCGCAAGCTCATGCAGCTCGGCGTCGAGGAGTGGGCCCCGTACCTGCGCTTCGCCGAGACCGAGGAGTTCCTGCTCGAGCTCGATACCGGCTGCGTGGCGGCCGACTTCCAGGAGTACGAGCGCACCATCTACACGCTCCAGGGGATGGGCTTCACGGTTATCATCGCCCATCCCGAGCGTTACCGCGCGATCCAGAAGGACATCCAGATCGCCCGCAACCTGGTGAACATGGGCTGCAAGCTCCAGGCATCCGCCGACTTCGTCGCCGGTGGCCGCTTTGGCCGCGAAAAGAAGCCCGCGAAGCGCATGTTCGAGGAGAAGCTCTACACCTACATCGCGAGCGACGCCCACAAGCCCGAGCACTACGCGCTTCTCGACCGAGCTCGCCGCGACTACGTCGTCCGCGGAAAGCACTTCCGCTAGCGCCTTCCGCCGCTCTTCTTGGCGCTGGCCGCAGGCGGTGAGCTCATTCGAAAATGGACAGGGGCCCGGGGGAACAAGTTCCCGCGGGCCCCTACTTTGGCAGCTGCCAAGCGTGAGTCGCTATCGCTTTACAGTGCGAGGGCACGCGTCTGCGATTAAGCTGCGTCGTGCCGCCGCTCCCTGCACGAATACAGCATTCCCATTCATGCGTGGCGCAAACCCGGGACGCAACCTTTACACAATCCTGTTCTTTGCCCTGAACTCGCGGCTGAACGCATGTTGTACAATGGCGAACGGTCAATTCCCTAAACCCCAAGTAGAAGGGTCCGCATGAAACCTCGACCTGCCAGTCGATGACCTGCGGCGTGCTCGAGCCACGCCGCCCCGGCGTCAAGCGCATTAAGGAGCACGAATGATCTACCTGTCCCAACTCATGGGCAACCCGGTCTACGCCTCGGACGGCGAGAAGATCGGTTCTGTTTCCGATCTCGGCATCGCCACGGGCGAGGTCTTCCCCCGTGTGACCAGCCTCGCGTTCAAGGGCCCCGGCCGCACCCCCTTCATGATCTCCTGGCGCAAGTACGTCGACACATACGACGAGAAGGAGATCCACCTCAAGGTCCCCGCGACCGAGATCCGCTTCTCGTACCTGCAGCCGGACGAGGTCCTTATCGCGCGCGACATCCTGAACAAACAGATCGTGGATACCCGCGGCATGCGCGTCGTCCGCGTGAACGACCTCAAGCTCTCGGACACCAACTCAACGCAGCTGCGCCTGCTCGGCGCCGAGGTCGGCGCCCGCGGAATCCTGCGCTCGCTGAGCCCGGCGCTCGAGCGCGGGGTCCTCAAGCTCTCGCGCACCTTCGGCAAGCCCATCCCCGAGAAGATCATCGCCTGGTCCTACATGGACCTCGTCGAGCGCGACCTCTCGAACGTCAAGCTGAGCGTCTCGCACAAGACCCTCGACGACATGCACCCCGCCGACATCGCCGACATCATCGAGCGGCTCGACCCGCGCCTGCGCGGCCAGGTCTTCGCCCAGCTCGACGACGAGCAGCGCGCCGGAGCCATGGCCGAGTTCGACGACGACGCGATGGCCGCCGAGCTCATGCGCCTGATGGGCGTCCAGGAGCAGCGCGCCATCCGCCAGCTGCTCGGCTACCGCGAGGACACCGCGGGCCGCATCATGACCTCCGAGTTCGCCGCCCTGCCCGAGGACAAGACCGTCGCCGACGCCGTCGCCCTGCTGCGCGGCCTCGACGAGGACTTCGAGAGCGTCCGCTACGTCTACCTCACCGACGAGGACAACAAGCTCTGCGGCGTCGTGACGTTAAACCAGATCATCGTGTCCGAGCCCGACACCCGCCTCGGCGACATCTGCACCGAGGAGGTCATCACCGCGAGCCCCGAGGACGACCAGGAGGACGTCGCCGAGGACATCGCCAAGTACAACCTGCTCGCGATGCCCGTCGTGGCGGACGACGGCCACATGCTCGGTATCGTCACCGTCGACGACGCGCTCGACGTCCTGGAAGAGGAGCACGCAGAGGACCTGCAGATCGCGGGCGGCGCTCCCTCCGACGACGACAACGCGCAGGGCGGCGATCTCGTCTGGCTGCTTCGCCGCAACGCGTGGTTCTTCCTGTGGGTCGTGGGCGCCGCTGCCATGGCGGTCGGCCTTCCCGCGCTGGGCGTCGACAGCTCGACCGTGCTGCTGATGTGCGCCGCGATGCCCGTCGCGCTCGTCGTCGCGGACGACTCCATCAGCTACGTCACGAACTTCTTCCTTCAGAACGACCCCGATGACGACGATTCGCCCTCGATGCTCGGCTTCACGGTAAAGAGCCTCGGTATCGGCGTCGTGCTCGCTGCCGTCGCGGTGCTCGCGGCGCTCATGCTCGACAGCGTCGTGCGCGCAGGCTCGCCCGCGGCGCTCGCGTCGGTGTCCACGGGCTTCTTTGCGGCAGCCGCCGCGATTCTGCTGAGCTTCCTGCTCAGCCCGCTTTACCTTGTGTACCTGCGTAAACGTGACGAGAAGAACCAGGACGCTTCCGGGTTCGCGCTCTCGATGTGCTCCATGGTCGTCGCGCTCGCCGTGTTCGTCGCCATCGTCATCGTGAAGGCGGTGGTCCTCTAGTGGCGCTCGATTCCGAGGCACAGAAGCCCCAGACAAAGAAGTCCCCGGCAAAGAAGCCCGACGCGAATCCGACCGCTCCCAAGGGCGACGGCGCCCCGCAGGCTACCGCGCGCCGCAGGCTCGACCCCAAGCGCGTGCTCGCGGCGATGGGCCCCGGCATGGTCGCCGCGCTCGCGGGTGCCGACGCCGGCGGCGTGGCCACTTACTCCAGCGCCGGCGCGTTCTTCGGCTACGGCCAGCTCTGGACCGTGCCCGTCATGTGCCTGCTGCTCATCGTCGCGCAGGAGACCGCCGCGCGCATGGGCTGCGTTACGGGCAAGGGCTTCGCGTCGCTCATCCGCGAGCAGTTCGGTGTACGCCTCTCGGCCCTCGCCATGCTCGCGCTGCTGATCTCGAACACCACGGTCACGCTCTCCGAGTTCGCCGGCATCGCCTCGGGCCTCGGGCTCTTCGGCGTGCCCGCCATCGTGAGCGTGCCCATCGCCGCGCTCGCCATCTGGATGCTCACCATGAGCGGCTCCTACCACCGCATCGAGAAAATCCTGCTGGCCATCAGCTGCGTCTTCGTCACCTATGTGGTGGCCGGCGTCATGGTCGGCCCCGACTGGGGAGACGCCCTCAACGCGACCCTCATCCCGCGCTTCTCGACCGACCCGCAGTACTTCAGCGTCCTCGTGGCAAACATCGGCACCACCATCGCCCCATGGATGATCTTCCTCGCGCAGTCCAACGTCGTCGAGAAGAACGCGCACGCCGAGGACCTGCCCTACCAGCGCATCGACACCGTCACGGGCTCCGTCGTGGCGAGCGCCATCAGCTGGTTCATCATCCTGACCACGGGCGCCGTGCTCTTCCCGGCGGGCATCCAGGTGAGCAGCGCCGAGGACGCGGCGCTCGCCCTGCAGCCGCTCGTGGGCGACTACGCGACCGTGCTCTTCGGCGCGGGCCTCGTCGGTGCGTCGTTCCTCGCGGCGTGCGTGCTGCCCGGCATCACCTCGAGCGCCATCTGCGAGGCCTTCGGCTGGGAGCGCGGCAGCGACCGCAGCTGGGCCGAGGCGCCCGTCTACCGCGGCATCATCACCGCCGTCATCATCTTCTCGGCCGTGGTCGTGGTCATCCCGAACGTCGACCTCTTCGGCATCATGATGCTCGCGCAGGTCATCAACGGTGTGCTCCTGCCCGTGCTGCTCATCTTCATGGTGCTCATCGCGAGCGACCGCCACGTCATGGGCCGCTTCCGCAACAGCCGCGCATGGAACGGCCTCACCTGGTTCACCATCATCGCCGTGGTGATTCTTACCATTGTTATGTTCGTTCTGCAGGCGATGGGGCTCTAGCGAGCGGCGCCGCGCCGCTTCATGGTAGAGTACCTTCCTGTGAGCGTGTTCGATGGGGGCGGGTGACGTCACACCTCGAACCTGGTCAGGGCCGGGAGGCAGCAGCCATAAGGGGCCTCTGACGGGCACCCGTTCCCATCGAGCGCGCTTCTTTGTAACTTAGCTGCCCCGTGGCCTGTGCCGCGGGGCAGACTTGTGACCAGAGGTTTTTTGACCATCGTCCAAAAAGGAGATTCACCCGCATGGGCTTCATCAACTTCATCGCAGAGCTGCTCCACGACCCCCGCAGCGCAATTGCTGCCTGGATCGCCGCCGGCCCGCTCATGGCCTACGGCTGCGTGTTCCTGATCATCTTCATCGAGACGGGCGTGGTGTTCTTCCCGTTCCTCCCCGGCGACTCGCTGCTCTTCGCCTCGGGCTTCTTTGCCCATAACGGCGGCTTCAACATCTTCGCGCTGCTCGCGGTCGCGTGGTGCGCCGCCATCCTCGGTGACCAGTGCAACTTCATGATCGGCCACTTCTTTGGGCGCAAGATCGTCGCCTCCGGCAAGGTCAAGGCCATGACCCCGGAGCGCCTCCAGAAGTCCGAGGCCTTCCTCGACAAGTGGGGGCACCTCGCCATCTTCCTCGGTCGCTTCTTCCCGTTCATCCGCACCTTCGTGCCCTTCATCGCGGGCATGGGCGGCATGCACTGGCGCAACTTCGTGATCTTCAACGTCCTGGGCGGCATTACCTGGTCGACGTTGTTCACGCTGCTCGGCTACTTCTTTGGCGGCATCCCCTTCGTGCAGGAGCACTTCGAGCTTCTCATCATCGGCATCGTCGCGGTGAGCATCATCCCGACCGTGGTCGGCCTCGTCAAGGCTAAGTTCGCAAAGAAGCAGGCGTAGGCCGGGCCGCGGCCGTCAGGTTCCCTGTACCTGAGGGCGCTTGATAAGGGCCGCGCGCAGAAACTCCGACATCCAGCTCCGGCACCGCCTTGCCCGCGAAGAAACCCCGACGCCCAGCTCCGGCACCGCCTTGCTCGCGCAGAAACCCCGGCGCTCAGCCCCTCTCCCCGGGCTGGACGTCGGGGTTTCTGCGCAAAGGGGTTAGCCCGAGGGCTGGACACCAGGTTTTTTGCGTGAGAGTCGACGCTGCGGAGCTGGATACCGACAAATCTGCGCGGGCGCCGCCTGCCTGAAGTAGCATGGGTGATGTCTGCACGCAGCGTGGAAGGGGCTAAAGCCAATGAAACTCATCATCGCGTCCGACATCCATGGCGCTGCCGATTGGTGCGAGCGCCTCATGGCCGCCATCGAGGCCGAGAAGCCCGATCGGGTGGTGCTCCTCGGCGATCTCCTGTACCACGGCCCCCGCAACGACCTGCCGGCTGATTACGCCCCCAAGCGCGTGATCGAGATGCTCAACGGCATCGCCGACC
>NZ_DAWEMK010000005.1:7946-10592 GCF_052362415.1 Paratractidigestivibacter sp.
CGTGCGCGGCAACTGCGAAGCGGAGGTCGATCAGATGGTCCTCGGCTTCCCCTGCATGGCCGACCACAACGTGCTCATCGACCCGGCGGCAGACGGGAAGACGCTCTTCTTTACCCACGGGCACGTCTATGGCCCCGGGCTCCACAACAGCGTCGATAACTGGCCGGCGCTGCCCGCGAACTCCGCGTTCGTCTACGGGCACACGCACAAGAAGGTCCTGCAGGAGGTGGAGGGCCACCCCGGCGTGACCGTCTTCAACCCCGGCTCGGTGGGCATCCCCAAGGACGGCACCCACAGCTACGGCATCTACGAGGACGGCCGCTTCGAGCACCGCGAGCTCTAGGCTTCCCGGCGCCACCCTTAACCCTCGGCTGCGCCCCGAAGCTCCCAACGCAATCCTTCCGGTCCTGAACGCCGCCTCTTAACCTTCGGCTGCGACTCCCGACTTCTATACTGCGCCCCCTCCGCCCCTCTTGCCTCGACCGCCGCCCGCCCGACACCTCTGGACGGGCGGCGCCCGTTTACGCCCACATCGCCTGCTCCAAGCCCTTCTTTGCGCCCTATATTCCCCACGTCAAAAAATCTAATGTGAAGAGACTTAGATAATGTATAGAATCAAGACGCACAGGGGATAAACTCAAACGTACAAAGAGCGTATAAGGGCGCGCGGGTCCACGGACGCCGCGCGCAACAAAGAAAGGACCGCAATCATGGGCAAGATCCTAGGCATCGACCTCGGCACCACCAACTCCGCCATGGCCGTTCTCGAGGGCGGCCAGCCGACCATCATCGTCAACGCTGAGGGCGAGCGCACCACCCCGTCCGTCGTCGGCTTCCGCGCCGACGGCGACCGCATCGTCGGTAAGGCCGCGAAGAACCAGGCCGTCACCAACCCGACCAACACCGTCTTCTCCATCAAGCGCTTCATGGGCCGTCGCTACGACGAGTGCACCTCTGAGCTCAAGACCGTCCCGTACAAGGTCAAGAGCGGCACCGGCTCCCGCGCCGTCGTCGAGATCGACGGCGAGGACTTCACCCCGGAGCAGGTCTCCGCGATGATCCTCTCCAAGATGAAGGCGGACGCCGAGAAGTACCTCGGCGAGCCCGTCACCGACGCCGTCATCACCGTCCCGGCCTACTTCAACGACGCCCAGCGCCAGGCCACCAAGGACGCCGGCAAGATCGCCGGCCTCAACGTCCAGCGCATCGTCAACGAGCCGACCGCCGCGGCCCTCGCCTACGGCCTCGACAAGAAGGACATCGACCAGAAGGTCCTCGTCTTCGACCTGGGCGGCGGCACCTTCGACGTGTCCCTGCTCGACCTCGCCGACGGCGTCGTCGAGGTCCTTGCGACCAACGGCGACAACCACCTGGGCGGCGACGACTGGGACCAGCGCGTCATCGACTGGATGGCCGACAAGTTCCAGCAGGAGAACGGCATCGACCTGCGCAAGGACCCGATGGCGCTTCAGCGCCTGAAGGAGGCCGCCGAGAACGCGAAGAAGGAGCTCTCGTCCGCGCAGCAGACCCAGATCAACCTGCCCTTCATCACCGCTGACGCCTCCGGCCCCAAGCACCTCGACTACACGCTGACCCGCGCCGAGTTCGAGAAGATCACCCGCGACCTCCTCGACCGCTGCAAGGCCCCCGTCACCAAGGCCCTGCACGACGCCAACCTCCAGATCTCGCAGGTCAACGAGGTCATCCTCGTCGGCGGCTCCAGCCGTATGCCCGCTGTCCAGGAGCTCGTCAAGCAGATGACCGGCAAGCAGCCGAACATGTCCGTGAACCCGGACGAGGTCGTCGCCGACGGCGCGGCCGTCCAGGGCGGCGTCCTGACCGGCGATGTCTCGGGCATCCTGCTGCTCGACGTCACCCCGCTTTCCCTCGGCGTCGAGACCATGGGCGGCGTCATGACCAAGATGATCGACCGCAACACCACGATCCCGACCTCTAAGTCTGAGATCTACTCCACCGCCGCGGACAACCAGACCTCCGTCGAGATCAACGTCCTGCAGGGCGAGCGCGAGTTCGCCCGCGACAACAAGTCGCTCGGCAAGTTCCAGCTCACCGGCATCCCGGCCGCCCGCCGCGGCGTCCCACAGATCGAGGTCACCTTCGACATCGACGCCAACGGCATCGTGAAGGTCACCGCTAAGGACAAGGCCACCGGCAAGTCCCAGCAGATCACCATCTCCGGCTCCACCGCGCTTTCCGACGACGAGGTCGACCGCATGGTCAAGGACGCCGAGGCCCACGCCGAGGAGGACAAGAAGCAGAAGGACGAGATCGAGGTCCGCAACCAGACCGACTCCCTGTGCTACGGCGCCGAGCAGACGCTGAAGGACCTGGGCGACAAGGTTCCCGCCGACCAGAAGAAGGAGGTCGAGGACGCCATCGCCGAGGCCAAGAAGGCCCTCGAGGGCACCGACATCGACGCCATCAAGGCCGCCGGCGAGAAGCTCACCGAGGCTTCCCAGAAGCTCGCTCAGATCGTCTACTCCACGACCGACGAGGGCGCCGCTGCGGCCGGCCAGCCGGGCGCAGGCGCTGCCTCCAACGGCGGCGACGACGTGGTGGACGCCGACTACGAGGTCGTCGACGACGACAAGTAATCGGGTCCCGCCCCGCGCGCGGGCACCTCGC
>NZ_DAWEMK010000005.1:10602-20145 GCF_052362415.1 Paratractidigestivibacter sp.
GCTCGCGGCGCGCCGGCGCAAAGCCGGGAGCGCGCCGCAGGTAATCGACTGATTCGGGAGGCGGCCCCAGCCGGCCGCCTCCCTTCTGAGGAAACTAGGAGGGTGACGTGAAGGTGCCCATTCAGAGTGACGAGACCAAGGACGAGGCCGCCCAGGCCGAGCCCGTGAACGATACCGAGACCGCTGCCGCCGACGCCGCCGAGCCCGAGCTCGACCCGGACGAGGAGGCCGCGCGCGTGGCGGAGGCAATCCGCCGCGGCGAGGAGGCTGCCGAGAAGGAGCTCGCCTCCGACGCCGGCAAGCTCCGCGAGGAGCGCGACGAGCTCGCAAAGAAGCTCGCCGCCGTCGACGACGACATCGCCGCCGCAAAGAAGCAGGCTGCCGATGCGACCGACCGTCTCGTGCGCCTGCAAGCGGACTGGGACAACTACCGTCGCCGCACCGCGAGCGAGCGCCTCGCCGAGAAGGAGCGTGCCGCCGAGAAGCTCGTGCTCGCGCTTCTTCCCGTCATCGACGACATGGAGCGCGCCATCGAGCACTCCGGCTCCGTCGAGGGCGACGACCAGCTCAAGCAGTTCGTCGACGGCATCGACGCCGTCCACACAAAGATGGTCGGGGTTCTCGCCAAGGAGGGCGTCGAGGTCATCGACCCCGCTGGCGAGCCGTTCGAGCCGCTGGCCCACCAGGCCGTGGGCCGTGTCGAGGACAAGGACGCCTACGACGAGACGGTCCGCGACGTGTACCAGAAGGGCTACAAGATGGGCGACAAGGTCATCCGCACCGCGATGGTCACGGTGACCTACGGCGGCCCCAAGCGCCCGGCTCCCGAGCCTGAGCCCGAGGACGACGCGGCCGGCGACGACGGCGCCAAGAAGTAAACGACTCACAGGCGCCCGGGCACGAGCTCGGGCGCGCTTTTTTCGAAAGGGGGCTCGTGCACAATGGCAGAGCGAAACTACTATGACATCCTCGGCGTCAAGCGCGACGCCACCGATGACGACATAAAGAAGGCCTTCCGCAAGCTGGCCGCCAAGTACCACCCCGACGCGGGCGGCGACGAGGCGAAGTTCAAGGAGATCAGCGAGGCGTACACCACGCTTTCCGATAAACAGAAGCGCAAGGAATACGACCAGCTCCTGATGTTCGGCGGCATCCCCGGCGCCGGGCGCCCCGGCGGCGGCGGCGGCTACACCACCAACGTCGGCGGCAACTGGCAGGACATCTTTGGCGGCATGGGCGGCGACGGCTTCGGGGGCTTCGACTTCTCGTCGATCTTCGGCGGGGCGGGCGGCCCCGGCCGTGCCCGCGGGCCCCAGAAGGGCTCCGACCTCACCATGTCCATCGACGTGACGGCCGAGGAGGCCTTCAGCGGCGCGACGCGTAAGGTGACCTACCGGGTGCCCTCGACGGGCCTCGAGGAGACCCTCACCGTGAAGATCCCCGCCGGTGCGGTGGACGGCGGCAAGCTGCGCTACCGCGGCCGCGGCGAGTCGGGCGCCAACGGCGGCGCACGCGGCGACCTCGTCATCACCACGCACGTCGCGGAGCACCCGCTCTTCAAGCGCGACGGCGCCGACGTGCGCATGGAGCTGCCGCTGTCGATGTACGAGGCGGCGCTCGGCACCACGGTCGACGTCCCCACGCCCGAGGGCAAGGAGGTCAGGCTGAAGATCCCGGCCGGTATCCAGACCGGCAAGACCTTCCGCTTCAAGGACCTCGGCGCCCCCGACGTCAAGCGCAAGGGCTCGAAGGGCGCCCTCTACGTGACGGTGCAGGTCAAGGTCCCGACCATGCTCTCAAAGAAGGAGCGTGACGCGCTGGAGGCCTTAAAGGCCGCCGACGAGCGCGACTACCGCGAGGAGGTCGAGCGCTATGGCGCGTAACGACGAAGGGCGCAACAAGCCCCTCTACATGATCAGCGTCGCGGCCGAGCTCACGGGCATGCACCCGCAGACGCTGCGCGTCTACGAGCAGAAGGGCCTCGTGAACCCCGGCCGCTCGCGCGGCAACACCCGCCTGTACAGCCAGGCCGACATCGACCGGCTGAACCTCATCTCCAAGCTCACCGACGAGGGCATCAACCTGGCCGGCGTCGTCCGTATCCTCGACATGCGTGAGCAGACCCTGCAGCTCAAGGACGAGCTCGAGTCCATGCGCGACCAGATGCGCGCTATGGAGGAGGAGCTCCACGAGTACCGCGTCCAGGAGCGCATCACGGCGATCGCGCGCTACGAGGGCAATCCCGAGCAGATGATGCGCAAGCTCCTCGGCAATGGCCTGCCCGGCGGCGAGACGGACACCTCGCCGCAGGACGCCGCGGACGGGGAGTAAGCGGCCGGCTTGGCGCACGGCGCGCGTCGTGCGTTCCTGCTGCCGGTGCTCGATGGATGCATTAGTGTGCAAGATATAACCCCGGCCCTTGAGAATCCTGGGATTTCTTGGGGCCGGGGTTGTTTTATGTACACTGGCGCCTGGCAAGAAGCGCGATTTCTGCCCTCTCCCCGTTTTAATCGGTCACCTGTGCCCGCCAATGCCCGTCGCGCGCCAATGCCTACAGCTCGCCAACGCCTGCCACCCGCCAATGCTCGCGCTTTCGCCAGCGCGTCGAGCCCACGGGAAGTGTCGTCGCGGCTACGTGAACCTTCCCGTTTGCTCGTTAAGCGGAATGTAGAGCCATGTGCCGAGCTTGGGGCCGTTGGACTCAAACAGCCTGAACGCCTTATCGGCTTCCCTCACCGTGCGGAGATAGTCCTCGATGGCGCGTTTGGTCGCCGCGTTTTGCTGCAGGATCCTCAGGCCCCTCTTGCCGGGGAGGAGCGACCAAAGAAACCGCTGGCGCCTGGACGCCATTCGCTCATCGTTGAGGAAGTCACGCTGTTCTGTAAGCTCGCGCCCGGTCTCGCGCTCGATCAGTTCGATCACCTGCGCCATCACGGCGTCGAGACCGCCGGGCTCGTAGAGGTCCTCGCTGGTTACCGCCATCACCGAGTAGCCCGCGACCAGAAGCTCACGGTCGCGGCGCTTGTCGTCCACGATTTTTGAGCGCGCTTTGGCGACGACCTCCTTCTCGCGGTCCGTTCCCGCTGCCGCGATGACGTCGTCCAGCCCGAAGTGGCCCCCGCCGTCGTAGTTGAGGCCCACATGGGTTCCCGCAAAGAGGATGTCCGGCACGCGAGAGCCCTTCTTTGCGGCGCCGACGCGGTGGTTGAGCTCGATCTCGCCGAGCCCGTAACCCGACTCGCAGGGATCGAGCACGATCATCTGCGCGATTATCGCCTCGATGGGCGACCAGGCGTTGCCCATCAGGTAGGGAAGGACCTCGCGCGATTGCCAAATCCGGGGCATGTGGCGGCAGCCCTCGAGGTACGCGCCGATCGCCTCAGGGGTCGTGAGGGGGTCGACGGAGTAGGTCACCTCGCCTTCGCGCGGGTCGGCGTCGTCGCGAGAGTAGCCGCCGCAAAGCTCGTAGCCCAGCAAGAGCTGGACGGGTCGGTTCATTGCGGCGCTCATCTCGGCAAAGACGAGCTCGGGGCAGGCGATTGCCACGCCGTGCCCGACGTCGACGAACGAGCCCGTCGGGATCCGGGTAAAGACGGAGCACGCCGTACCGCGGGTCCGGATCCGCAGTTTGGCGTCGGGGACGGCGATGTGCAGGGGATGCTTCTGGTCGAGCGGCTCGTTGATACCAAGAAACACGAGGTCAAAGGCCTTTTGCGTCCAGCGGTTTGCGGGCGCGGGGTCGGGGGCCGGCAGGTCGATGCGGGCACCGACGCGCACCCCGGGCAGCTTTCCCGCGCGGATGGCGCGCCAAACGCGCAGCGCAGTCAATCCCGAAAGCGCAAGTTGCATGGTCCTTCTTTCCAAATGCTGGTACGCGCGAATAGTGTGCATATCCTAACCATAGCAAGAAGAAACGCCTGGTAAGAAGTACTCGCCGCTTGGGAAATGTACACTAACAAATCTCGTTTTCGTTGATTTGCTGTCTCCTGTTTGGCTGATAATACGGAATCATGCTGCGATGTCACCCCTAGGGGGATGACGCATCAATTTGGGGGTCTTGCCAGTGAGAGTCCGGAACGATTGCTCACGCTACGCTGAACTGTTTTTATTGCTCGTCGTTTTCCTTCCACGACCGGTTTTCCTGTGTGAGCTGCGATGGGCGAATGTGGTGGGCTATGTGCCCTGCTATGACTACAGGGCGGCCATCGTAGCCTCCTTGATCGTCCTTTTAATCGGCAAGAATTCAGGCTACCCCGTCATCAAGAGAGCCCTGGGTCACAAAAGGGCGGAAAGCGCGCTGATTTTCGTAGTCCTGTTTTGCGTCCTGCTTGAATTGCTCGTCTACATGACCCCGCTCTCCGGACTATTGTCGGGGATTTTTGTGCGAGGCTTCGATGGGTTGTTCTTCGCGAGCTCAGGTTTGCAATGCGTTGAGCTGGTGGTAATGGGCACGATCTGCCGTCTTGTCCGAAAGCCGGAGCCCGAGTTTGACCGAGTAGGATTTTGCCTGGGCCTCTTGCTCGAGGGCTCTCTGCTCCTTGTTGATATTGCGTCCGGCTGGCTTGTCTGCCTGCTTTGTGCCTGCTTCCTGACGGTGATGGTTGCCTTTACGTTCGAGGGGGAGCTGCGTGGGAGCTTTTGTGGGCTTCTTGACGGCTGTACGTGCCTCGCGCTTGCGGTTGCGCTGCGGTTCGATACGTTTTTGCAGATTGACGCTGGGGATCGAATGCCGATGCTCCGGCTTGTCACGGCGATAGTGCTTGCAGCTGCCGTGCTCGTTGTTGCAAACGGGGTCAAAAGAGATGCTCGGTGGACTGGGGGAGCGTGCGACGGGCGGCGATTCTCCGAATTAAGCCCTCGCCAGCAAGAAGTGCTCTCTGCTCTGACCAAAGGGAAGACTGCCGGTGAGATCGCTGCGGAATTGGGGATAACGCCGGGTGCGGTCGGTGAGCACAAGCGCCGTGCGTTTCAGCGGCTGGGCATTGATGGTATAGAGGATCTCGATTCCCGCGATTCTGTGAATACCGGGTCGGACAAGGGTCTGTCGGAGCCGCTGCGCCGGCTCTTGCTGTGCGTTCCTGGCTTTCTTATTCTGCTCTACGGCTTAGGTCCGGGGTGGGCTTCGCTGAAGGCGCTGCGCCTCATGATGGCGTGGTCGATAGCCGTTGTGGCGGCTGACTCCTTAACGGGCAAGGCTCACGGGGCCTGCTGCGATTTCGTATCGCTTGCGCTGATGTTGCTCGTCTTTCTCGCAATGCCTACCGGCAACAGGCGCTTAGCGAAGCTGGCATTTGCGTGTTTTGTCGGCAATATCGCTTCTCAGGTCGTTGCGAGGGGCGAGCTGATTGGCGCACGCGGCGAAGGAGCGGCCCTTGTTCCTTGGCTTGTTCAGGTGTCCTGGAAATTCGATCTTGCCGAAGGGCAGCTTTGGGCGGCTTGCTTGGGGCTGGCTCTTGTGACGGCGGCTCGGCTTGTGGCGGCAATTGGTAGTCGTCGGGCTTCTTGCGAGATTGGACAGATGGACGCAGCGTTCCTTCGAACGTATCTGGAGTCCAGGGGTCTGAATGAGCTCCAGGCGCGCGTGGCGGTGCTGTGCGCGGATGGCTGCTCCAGCAGGGAAATATGCCAAGA
The DNA here is from genome assembly GCF_052362415.1 of Paratractidigestivibacter sp. NCBI lineage: Bacteria > Bacillati > Actinomycetota > Coriobacteriia > Coriobacteriales > Atopobiaceae > Paratractidigestivibacter > Paratractidigestivibacter sp. Next base: position 16,234 of record NZ_DAWEMK010000005.1, read on the forward strand.
ATTGATGATCTCGCCCGGTACGGTCAACTCGTACCGGACAAAGGCATATAGCCAATTAGGCGTAAGCGGAAGGGATGACCTAAGAGAGCTCTTTAACAAAGTGCGAGGTAGAGAGCTGTATAAGAAATCGCATTCCGAATAATACGCGACGCAGCCGCCCTCCGTGTGGTTTGATGCAGCCAATTCGCCCGGGCATGCCGCCGGGCGCAAACAGGCTCAACAGAGGCGGTGGCCTATGGTCGAGATGGTCGATTACTGCAAAACCATTGCGCGGGTTCCGGTGCTCGATCATATCAACGTGAGGTTCGAGGACGGGCGGATTTACGGACTCAAGGGCAAGAACGGCTCGGGCAAAACCATGTTGCTGAGGGCTATGTGCGGCTTGATCCGGCCGACGTCGGGACAATTGCTCATAGACGGCGAGCCCCTACCTCGTGGCCGGTTCCCGCAGAGTACCGGCGTGCTCATTGAGAGCCCTGAGTTTCTTCCGGGATATACCTGCAGAGAGAATCTCATGGGCTTGGCAAGAATCAACAACAAAATCGGCGAAAACAAGGTTGACGAAGCCCTGGCGTCCGTCGGCCTCGATCCGGGCGACGGACGGCCTGTAAGAGCTTGCTCTTTGGGCATGAGGCAGCGCCTGGGAATCGCTGCTGCGCTCATGGAGAGCCCAGGGCTGATTCTGCTGGACGAGCCGGTAAACGCTCTCGATCCCGAAGGCGTCGCCCTCGTGGCTGGGCTCTTGCAAAATGCGCGGGCCCGAGGCGCTTTGGTGGTCGTCGCGTGTCATGATTCGGGCGAGATAGAAGGGCTGTTTGATCAGACGTTTCTGATGGCGGAGGGAAGGCTGCGCCCGTCGGACTCCGAGGAGGAGTCAAAATGAAGGGCAGGAATGCGCGCCTTCTTGCAGGCATATTGATGCTGGCTGCGCTTGCGCTTGCGTCTATTGCGCGTATCGAAGCTCTGGACGGCATGTATCCCCATAGCGACCGCACCTTCTCCATGGGCCAAGAAGTGCCGGTCGAGATGAACTGGGGCACGGAGCAAGGGGAGCAACATATCGCAGTGACATCCGTCGCTTTTCTTGACGAGGGGCAGGTGCAGCGGCTTCAGTCCTGGGCTCTGACAACGACTCCCGAAAGGTCGTGCCCGGCTCTTCTTGTAACGCTCAGGAGGGAAGCTGCCGCCTTGGCATCGCTTGTTGCCTTGCTGCGATTGATGACGGGGCCGTGCGCATGGGCTCCCGACCAGCAGATCAGCGCCTCTTTGTATTATCAGACGGGCGATTTGCCGGGCAAAAGCGAGTTCGACTTTGTGTTTCTTCTTTCACCCGAGACGTGCAGCGATGCCGTTTGGGCCTCGCCGACGAGCCATGAGTATGAGCTTGTATGCTCGCTTTGGCCGACGCGCAAAGCCGTCGAGCTCGGCAGGCCGGCCGCGGGGGCGCTGCCTTCGTTGGGTTAGAGAGGGCAATATGGGCATTTATCTTTATGAGCTCAGGCGCGCGTTTTGTTCTCGCCGATTTTGCCTTGCCATGGCGGTGGCGCTTGCACCGTCGTTACTGCAGCTGATCACGGGGCCGCTGGCGTACGGCTTCGGCGAAATATGGGCCCGGTGGCGCTCGGGTTTGTATGGAGTGACGCCTCCTTCGCTCTACGGGACCTGGATGGGCGGGACGCTCGGCTCGGTGTTCTCGGAGCTTTTTTACGTGCTTGCACCGCTGTTTTGCTGTCTTCCCTATGCGTGGAGCTTGGGGTCAGATCTTCATGGCGGGTTTGCGGGGGTGCTCGTGCAAAGATGCGACGCCAAATCGTATCTGCGGGCCAAATCCGCTGCGTGTTTCCTTGCTGCCGCCACTGTTGTGGTTGTGCCACAGGTGGTCAACTTCTGGCTGAGCGCGCTGTGCGTTCCTATCTTGTCTCCCGATCCAGCCGCGGGGATGTATGCCGTGTTCGCGCGATCGGCGTTCTCAGAGCTGTTCTATGGCTGGCCGATTCTCTATGTGGGGCTGTATCTGTTGATCTCCGCCGTGATAATGGGCCTGTTCAGCGTACTCGCGATGCTCTTGGCTATACCGCTTCGCAACACAGGGCTTGTGGCCGCGCTTCCGCTGATTGCCGATGAGCTTCTTTATTTTGCGTTGTTTTGCCTTGGGCTTGGCGGTTATGCACCGAGCAGGGTGATCATGCCAAGTCAACCGGTACTCGGAATCGAGCCGATGTGGGTCTTGGCCGAAATCTGTTTCCTCGCGGTGGCCTCGGCGGCCCTTCTTTATAGGCGCATCGAGGAGTTCGAAGTCATATGAAAATCGGCAGAAACGCAGCTTATGCAGGGCTTGTGCTTGGAGTGACAGTCTTTTTTGCGCTTCGAGCGTTTCTGTCCTACGGGCAGGGTCCTGGGGTATATGGTGCGGCCGAAACCGACGGTGTGCTCTGCTCTTTCTTTGCGGGGGTTGCCTATCCTGTTGGCGGCAGGGTCCTGGTCCCTCTGGATTGGCTGCTCATGGTTGCAGGTGCGCAGGCCGCATGCGCCGCGGTGATGGCGCTGAGCCGTGGCCGTTGGGGTGCTCAAGTGACTCTACGAATCGGGTCATCGGTAAAAGCGTGGCTAGGGATATGCATCGTTATGATGGCGATTGCAGCTGCATGGATCCTTTGCGCGCTGACTGCATGCTTTGTGGCCGCTCTAGGCCTCGGCGTACGGATCGGGGAAGGAGCGCCGGAAATCATTGCGCTTGAGCTTGCCTCATTGCTCGCTTTGCTCCTTGCTCAGGCGGTGGCGTCCCTTTTTGCCGGGCCAATCATCGGTTTTTGCGCGGCGTTTATTTACTCGACCCTCGCGTTTATTGGTCCTTGGGCGGCGCTCCCGCCGTCCTGGATGATGCTGGAAAGAAGCCCGTGGATCTGGCAGGGTAGCGCCGCCGCACTTGCAGCGACAGCGACATCTGCGGCACTTTCGCTTTTATTGATTCTTGTCGGAGCATTCGTTTCTTGGCAACGTGATTGGCTGGTGGTCACGCGATGAGAAGAAAGCAAGTAGCGTTGGTAGCTCCGTTCGCTGTGGCTGCGTGCTTTGTGGCTATCCGTTTCGTGCAGCTGAGCTTTACTCTGGACGCTCTTCAAAAAGGGGTGACTCCGTGCTTTGCTGATTTGATCATTCAGTCGATTAGCGGGGAGGGACCGATCTCGTGCTCGTGGTTTTTGGCCGTCGGGATCGAATGCTCGATGCTTTCGCTGCTTTGGGAGCGCGAGCGCAGCGCTCAGTATCTTGTTCTTTCGGGAAGCTGGCATCGGCTTTGTGCGGAGGAACTGCGGGAGGCAGCCCGGGTTGCTTTAGGGGTAGGGCTCGCCGAATTCGCGTTGATTTGCGTCTCTGCTCTGATTGGGGTGGGGGCATCGGATCTTGCGTTGCTCTCGTTTTCGGGAAGAAGTTCCTATTTTGCGTATAAGACAGGACATGTCTTGGGAGCAGAACCGAGCCTCGGTTTGGTTCTGGTGCTGTGCTGCGCGGCACTTCTTGCCATATGCCTGTTTGGCGCCGCTTCGTTTGTTTTTCTTAGGTGGTTGCTCGGGTCTTCGGTCGCCCCGCTGCTCATCGAGTTGCTGTTTGGCCTGACGGTTGCCCAAGGGGAGTACTCGTTCGTCTACGAGATTGTTCGGGCGCTCGGGGGTACGCTCGATTTCGTCAACCCGCTATACCTGCTAGCGAGTCTTCCGAGCGTTGCGTGGGGTGTGTGGCTTGAGGGGTCGTTTTGGGGCATTGGACTGACGGTCTGTTTGGCCGTGCTGTTTGGCACGGCCGCCTATGCGATTGCGCCGCATGCAAGGTTGGCGGACCGAGTGCCGATGCGATGGTCCTTCTTTCCAAACGCCGTCGCGCGCAAATAGTGTACATATCCTTACCCTGGCAAGT
>NZ_DAWEMK010000005.1:20155-36231 GCF_052362415.1 Paratractidigestivibacter sp.
TGGCAAGAAGAAATACCTGGTAAGAAGTGCGAGCGGGTTGTGAAATGTACACTAATCGGAGCAGGCCGACCGCCAGCTGGCCAAGCCGGTTGCCCGAGCATCCCCATCCGGCGCGGCTATCGTAAACCTAATGTGAACGCACTTAGATTTTGTATAGCATTCACGCTTAGAGGGCATAACTCGTACTGATAAACAGCGAGCCGCGCGGGACCGGAAAACGCCCGGCGCGGCACCCCAGAGAGGTGACCAGTATGAGACTAGACAAATGGGCAGTAACCGCCCAGGAGGCCCTGCAGGCCGCCGTCGGCATCGCGACGGACGCCAACGCGTCCGAGCTCACGCCGCTGCACCTGCTCAAGGCCCTTCTTTCCAGCGGGGAGCACAACCTCTCCGCCATCATCGAGCGCGTGGGCGCGGACCCGCGCGCCATCGAGTCGCAGGTCGACGCGGCCATCGCGCGTCAGCCGCGCGTGAGCGGCGATACCGCGCAGCCGGGCGTCGGCAACGACCTCGTGCGCGTGGCCAACGCGGCCGAGAAGCTCGCGTCCAAGCTCGGCGACGCCTATGTGACGAGTGAGCACCTGCTCTGCGCCCTCGCCGACGACAAGACCGATGCGGGCAGCATCCTCAAGTCCGCCGGCGTCACCGGCAAGCGCGTCGAGGAGGCCTACTCCGACCTGCGCGGTGACGAGCGCGTGACGAGCCAGGACTCCAAGACCGAGTTCGAGGCGCTCTCCAAGTACGGCCGCAACGTCTGCGACCTCGCCCGCCAGGGCAAGCTCGACCCCGTGATCGGCCGTGTGGAGGAGATCCGCCGCACCATCCAGGTGCTCAGCCGCCGCACCAAGAACAACCCCGTGCTCATCGGTGAGCCGGGCGTGGGCAAGACCGCCATCGTCGAGGGCCTGGCGCAGCGCATCGTCAACGGCGACGTGCCGTCCACCCTGCGCGACAAGGACATCGTCGAGCTCGACATGAGCGCGCTCGTCGCCGGCGCCAAGTACCGCGGCGAGTTCGAGGAGCGCCTGAAGTCCGTGCTCAAGGAGGTCGAGAAGTCCGACGGCCGCATCATCCTCTTTATCGATGAGCTGCATACCATCGTGGGCGCGGGCGCGACCGAGGGCTCCATGGACGCCGGCAACATCCTGAAGCCTGCCCTGGCCCGCGGCGAGCTGCACGCCATCGGCGCGACGACGCTCGACGAGTACCGCAAGTACATCGAGAAGGACCAGGCGCTCGCCCGCCGCTTCCAGACCGTCATGGTCGGGGAGCCCACGGTCGAGGACACCATCAGCATCCTGCGCGGCCTGAAGGACCGCTACGAGCAGCACCACCGCGTCCGCATCACCGACGCGGCGCTGGTCAGCGCGGCGGACCTCTCGAACCGCTACATCAGCGACCGCTTCCTGCCGGATAAGGCCATCGACCTCGTCGACGAGGCCGCGAGCCGCCTGCGCATGGAGCTTGACTCCATGCCCTCCGACATCGACGCCGTCGACCGCCAGCTGACCCAGATGCAGATCGAGGAGCAGGCCCTCATGAAGGAGGAGGACGAGGCGTCCAAGGAGCGCCTGGCCACCCTCCAGGGCGAGATCGCCACGACGCGCGAGAAGCTCGACGGCATGAAGGCCGACTGGCAGAACGAGAAGGGCGCCATCGACCGCGTCCAGGACCTCAAGGCCAAGATCGAGGACGCGAAGACCGAGATGGAGCGCGTGACCCGCGAGGGCGACCTGCGCCGCGCCTCCGAGCTGCGCTACTCCACGATCCCCGCGCTGCAGCACGACTACGAGGCTGCCGAGCAGGCGCTGAGCGCCAAGCAGGAGGCCGGCGGGCTCCTGAAGGAGGAGGTCACCTCCGAGGAGATCGCCGAGGTCGTGAGCGCGTGGACCGGCGTCCCGGTGTCCAAGATGATGCAGGGCGAGATGGACAAGCTCAAGAACCTCGAGGCCGAGCTGCACAAGCGCGTCATCGGCCAGGACGAGGCCGTGAGCGCCGTGGCCGCCGCCGTGCGCCGTAGCCGCGCCGGGCTCTCCGACCCCGATCGGCCCATCGGCAGCTTCTTCTTCCTCGGCCCCACCGGCGTGGGCAAGACCGAGCTGGCGAAGGCCCTTGCGGAGTGCCTGTTCGACGACGAGCGCTCGCTCGTGCGCATCGACATGTCCGAGTACATGGAGAAGTTCAGCGTCCAGCGCCTCATCGGCGCGCCCCCGGGATACGTGGGCTACGACGAGGGCGGCCAGCTCACCGAGGCCGTGCGCCGTCACCCTTACTCCGTCATCCTCATGGACGAGATGGAGAAGGCGCATCCCGACGTGTTCAATATCCTGCTCCAGGTGCTCGACGACGGCCGCCTGACCGACGGCCAGGGCCGCGTGGTCAGCTTCAAGAACACGATCATCATCATGACGTCCAACGTCGGCAGCCAGTTCATCGCCGGCGCGAGCGCCTCGGGAGACGCGGAGGAGGGCCGCAAGAAGGCCATGGAGGCCCTGCGCGGCAGCTTCAAGCCGGAGTTCCTCAACCGCATCGACGACATCGTGGTCTTCAGCCCGCTCGGCCTCTCCGACATCGAGAAGATCGTGGACATCCAGCTCAAGGACGTCCGCGAGCGCCTCGACCGCGACCGCATCAAGCTCGAGCTCACGCCCGAGGCGACGCAGTCGCTGGCCATGGACGGCCTCGATCCGGTCTACGGCGCGCGCCCGCTCAAGCGCCTGATCCAGCGCCAGGTCGTGGATAACGTCGCCAACCTGATCATCGACGGCCAGCTCCACGAGGGCGACACCGTGAAGGTCGACGTCGGCGCGGACGACAAGCTCGTCGCCATGCGCGACGACGACGCGAGCGACGCCGTGGAGCCCGACGCGGTGGAGTAGCCCGCGCATGCATGAGGCGGGCTGGTCGAATCGCATAGCGGCATAGCAGGGGGCAGGGGTTTATCGCCGGCATGGAGCCGACGGTAGGACCCCGCCCCCTATTGCTATGATGAGGGGCAGCATGAACCGCCCGCGAAGGCAGCAGGAAACCGCAATGGATACTCAACGTCCAGAAAAGACGCAGCTCATAAACGAGCCGAACATCAAGCCGGTCGATCCGGACGAAGGGGCTGGCGTGCCGCCGGTCGACTTGGATGACGACCCGAGCGTCTCGCCCATCGACCTGGCCGACCTCACGTTCGCGCGGCGCCCCGTCGAGGTCGCTTCCCCCGTGCGCAGCGCAAAAAAGAAGGGCCTGCCCGTCTGGGCGGTGGCCCTCTTTGTCGTCCTGACGCTCGCGGGGATCGGCGCCGGGGCCTGGTACACCTACGACCAGGAGCTTTGGGGCGGCCACACCGTCCCGTCCGTCGTGGGGCTCGAGCGCGACGCGGCGCAAAAGCAGCTCGAGGCCGCGGGTTTCAAGGTGACCGTCGAGGAGTCCGCCGCGGACGACGGGATCGGCACTGTCCTCGCGTGTGACCCCGAGCCGGGCAAGCGCGCCGAGACCTCCGGCGGCGCGACCATCACCGTCGCGATCGCTCGGACGATCCCGCAGGTCACGGGCCAGAACGTCGACGACGCGCAGAAGGCGCTCCTTGATGCCGGCGCCCAGAACGTCCGCATCCAGTCCGTCAACTCCGATGCGGGCGCCGGGACGGTCGTCTCGGTCGAGCCGGCGGAGGGTTCTCAGTTCAAGTCTGCCGACGAGGTCGTGCTCTCGGTCGCCACGCCGTACGTGGTCCCGTCCGTCGTCGGTCTCACCGCCGATGCGGCGAAGGCCGCCGTCGAGAAGGCGGGCCTCCAGGCGAAGGTGGACTATATCAAGTCCGATAAGCCCCACAACGAGGTCGTCTCGTGCAGCCCCGAGGCCGGGACCCAGGCGCAGGAGGGTGACGTCGTCGAGCTCAAGGTCTCGAGCCCCTTCCCCGAGTCGCCCGACAAGCTCGCAGAGTACCTCGACGCCACGTCCAAGGAGGTGGCGACCTACCTCGGCAACGAGAAGTACGCGCTGACCTACGGCGCGACCTTCTCGAACGGGGACGCGCACGCGGTCTACACCGGCGCCGCCGGCGACATGATCACCTTCACCGCGAACCCGGAGGTCGGCTCCTATGCCGGCGACAAGACCGACGACGTGCTCGCGGCAGGCGCGCCCATCAGCGGCGTGCGCTACGTGTTCGCTCAGGGCTCCGCGCCGGCGGGCGCCGACGCCGAGACGGTCGCTGCCGTCAAGGCCGTCATGCAGGAGTGCGGCTTCACCGGCCTCAAAGAGTCCTGCTCCGCCGCCGACCTCGAGAAGCTCGGCTTCGCGGCGGAAGGGCGCCACTTCATCTGCGCGTACGGCGAGGCACAGGGGTACTCCTGGGCCGTCCTCATCGGCGGCAAGCAGGCGGGGCAGGTCAACGTCGTTGCCATGACGTTCCTCAAGGGGCGCTTCAGCGGCGGCATCGATCTCGCGCCCTACGGCAACAGCCCGGCGAAGTTCATCGCATACGCGGGTCTCTACAACGAGAACGCGGTGGTCCAGAAGGAGGCGGCCGATGCAGCAGCCAAAGACGGCGCAGCCGCGCAAGGCCAGTAATGATCAGGCGGCGCGTGCCGCCGAGGAAGAGAAGCGCGAGTTCATTCGCGCCGAGAACGAGGACGACGACGGCTACGACCCCTACTCCGACCGCCGCCCCGTGAGCGAGCCGCTCTTTGAGCGCGACCCCTGGGCTTAGGCCGCGACGTGGAACGGACCCGGCATTTCCGCATCGCTTCGGAAATGCCGGGCCCGTTCATGTTTGGCAAGCCAGCGCACGGGTCTTCGCGATTTAGCGGATGCCCGCGGCGCCCCAGTTGGTCTGCATATACTGCCATAGGAAATAAACCGCGACAGCGAGGACGACGACCACGAGCACGAGGGCGAGGAACGTCTTCACGTTGGTGCGGCGCTCGCGCTTGACGAAGATGTCGCGACGGCCCTTGGGGATCTCGAGGTACTGGCCGTAGTGCAAATCGCGGCGGAGCTTCTCGGCATCGGAGCGGGAGCGTTTGTACGAGTTGCCGCCGACGAGCGGGCCGCGGTTGGTGAAGTCGGAGTCGTGGGCGACCTGGGCGGGGTACTCCTCGCCGGAAGAGTCGAAGTCGCTCACCGTGCCGACGCTGCGGTGAGCCGGGCGCTGTCGAACGTAGGGCGCTTGCGCCTGCGGCTGTGTGGGGGCCGGCGCCTGGTGCTTGGGCGCGGGCCGCTCGCTCGTCGCTTCCTGCGCGTCGTTGATCTCGTTCTGCTCGTCCATTGCGATGGTCTTTCGCCTTTGATGCTCAACAATACGTCTCATTCTAACGCAGCAGGTCGACGGGGGCTTCCCCGCGGTCATTCTTCACAGCCCTAAACCTAAGTCAATGACACTTAGATATGATGAGTATATGACGCTAAGAAAACTTGAGATTCACGGTTTAGAAGCCGGCCCGCGGGGCATAACTATCAATGTAACAAGGGGCGTCGGAACACCAGAACGCCCACAAGGTAATCAAAGGAGTGGTTACTATGTCTAGCATGGTTCCTTACGATCGTCTCGCCCGTGGTCTGCGCACCTGGCCCTTCGACAGCTTCGACGATTTCTTCGGCGCACCTCTTGCCCAGCTCTCCAACGAGGGCGCGTTCAAGATGGACGTCGAGGACGCCGGCGATAAGTACGTCGTCTCGGCCGAGCTCCCTGGCGTGAAGCGCGAGGAGATCGACGTCGAGCTCAACGAGGGCCGTCTGTCCATCAGCGTGGACAAGAAGGAGTCCGACGAGCAGAAAAACAAGAACTTCCTGTACAAGGAGACCGGCGAGTGGAGCGCCACGCGCGGCGTCTACCTCAAGGATGCTGCTTCCCAGGGCCTCTCGGCTAAGTTCGAGGGCGGCGTGCTGACCGTGAACGTCCCCAAGCAGGACCAGAACGCCAACGTCACGAAGGTCTCCATCGATTAGCGTTTGCCCGCGTCTAGCGTAGAGGCTGGCCAATCGTCCAACTAAAGCGGTCGGCCCGGTCCGGCGAGAAGGACTCTCGCTGAGCCGGGCCGGCCGCTTTTTGTGTCGACGCTGGGCTTGCCGAGCGCAGACGCGCTACCACACCGTCATCGGCCAGTCCTGGGCGGCGGCGCAGATGCTCAGCAGCCCGTCGGGTGTGCGGGCCTCGGTCCAGGCATCGTTGGCCGCCTCGGCGCCGACGGCCTCGGCGAGCGTGCGCACGCAGACGCTCGGCCGGTTGTTCTCCTGCGAGAGGTGCATGGCCACGACGGTCTCGGTGTCCTCGTCGATGAGGTCGCGCAGCGCCTCGGCCGCCTGCGCGTTCGAGAGGTGCCCCCGGTCGCCGCCCACGCGCTCCTTGAGGTAGGCGGGGTAGGGGCCGGTCGCCAGCATGCGCTCGTCGTGGTTGGACTCGAGCGCGAGGACCCGCACGCCAAAGAGCGCGTCTGCGGCCCCGGGCGTGAGCGTGCCGGTGTCGGTGCAGAAGCCGATCGCGTCGTCGTCGGTCTCGAAGCGGAAGCACATCGGGTCGGCGACGTCGTGGCTCGTGGGGAAGCAGCGCACGTGCATGCCGGCGAGGTCGAGCTCGTCTGTGTGGCCCACGATCTCGAACGGCAGGCCACAGAGGTCCTTGCGCGCTCCCACGGTGCCGGCCGTGGCGAACATCGGCGCGTCGAGGTGCTTGGAGACGACGGGCAAGCCGCGGGTGTGGTCGCCGTGCTCGTGGGTGAGGAGCACGGCGACCACGCGCGCAAGGTCGAGCCCGAGCTCTTCTGCGCGCTCGAGGAGCGCCTTGCGCGTGATCCCGCAGTCCACGAGCACGAAGCCGTCGGGACCCTCTACCAGGGCCGCGTTGCCTTTCGATCCGCTCGCGAGCACATGAAGGTGAATCTGCGGGTACATCAAGTTCCTCTTTCTGGGCCATCGGTCACGCTAAACTGCCAATGGACACAATACACGTCGGGGGAGACAACAATGCCGAGCGTCTCACGCAGATACGCCACCTCGCGCCAGAGGTTCGAGCGGCCGAGCGGCCGGGCGGACGAGGAGCTGCGCGCGCCCGTCGTGCTCATGGTCTCGGGCGGGGCCGACTCGACGGCGCTGCTCGTGCTCGCCGCGACCTCCGCGCTCGACATCGACGACGGGCGCGGGACCGCGCGCATCGCCCGCGAGCGCCTGCACGTGCTCCATGTGAACCACCAGCTCAGGGGCCTGGACGCCGAGGAGGACGAGGAGGCCGTCCGCGAGCTGTCGGCGCGCTTCGGCATCCCGTGCGACGTGCGGCGCGTGGACGTGGCCGAGCTCGCCGCGGCGGGCGACGGCAACGTGGAGAACGCGGGTCGCGTTGCGCGCTACGCCGCCGCCGTCGAGCTCGCCAACGAGCTCTGCGCTGAGGTCGGCTGCCCGCGGTCGGCGGCGCGGATCCTCACGGCGCACACCGCCGACGACCGGGCCGAGACCTTCTTTATGAACGCGATCCGCGGCACGGGGGCGGCCGGGCTCTCGTCGATTCCGCGGCGGCGCAACCGCATCGTGCGGCCGCTGCTCGACCGTACGCACGACGAGCTCTGTGAGCTGCTGCGCGTGCGCGGCATCGTCTGGCGGGAGGACGCGACCAACGCGGACACCCGCTACCTGCGCGCCTTTGTGCGCCACGAGGTGATGCCGGTGGCCCGCGAGCGCAACCCGCGCCTGTCCGCGAGCCTGGCCACGACCTGCGACATCCTCTCGGACGAGGATGCCTACCTCACGTCGGTGGCCTCCCGCGCGCTGCGCGACCTCACGCGCCGCGCGGACCCGGGCCTCGTGGCGCTCGACGCCGCGCGGCTCGCCGCGACCGAGGTGGCCATCGCGCGGCGCGTCGTGCGCGCGGCCATCCTCGAGGTTTGCCCCGAGGCCAGGCTCGAGGCTCGCCACATAGCCTCTGTGCTGCGGATCGTTGCCGCGGGGGAGGGGTCTGCGACCATCCCGATGGGCGTCGACGCGCGCGTGGCCTTCGGGCTGCTTGTGCTGCGCGGCCGTACCGCCTCGCGCGACGTCGTCGCGGCGTGGCTCGAGGTCGCGGGGACAGACGGCCAGCGCCGCCCCGGCGACGCGGGGGAGCTCGCGCTCGCCGACGGCCGCGTCCTGCGCGCACGCCTGCGTCCGGCGCCTGCAGCGACCGACCTGCCCGCGCTCGCCCGTGCCCACGGCCTGGAGTGGGCGGGCGAGTCGGTGCTCCTGGACGCCGAGGCGGCGGGCATCGACGCCACGGTGGGCGGCAGGCTCTGGGTCGACGGCCCGCGCCCCGGCGACGTGCTCTGCCCGCTGGGCATGCACGGCCAGTCAAAAAAGCTCTCCGACCTGCTCAATTCCGCACGCGTCCCCGCGGCCGAGAAGCCCGCCGTCCCGGTGGTTCGCGCCGCGCCGTCGGGACCGGTGGTCTGGGTGGCCGGCGTCCGCGCCGACGAGCGGTGCCGCGTCACGGCCGCGACGCGCTTCTTGTTGGAGCTGGCGTTCGAGTCTTCGCGTTAAATGCCTGCTTGAATCCGCAGCTCGCGCGGGCTGGGTGTATCCTTATGACCTGTATAGGCAGACGCCGGGCCGCGCGCCTCGGCGCCGCCCTCGCGCACAATCCCAGGAAGGGGACGCTCATGGAGGCACTGCACCCGGACGTTTCGGAAGTCGTGCTCAGCGAACAGGACATCAAGGACATCGTCGCCCGCATGGGCAAGGAGATCACCGCCGACTATAAGGACAAGAACCCCCTGGTCGTGGCCGTGCTCAAGGGCGCCGTCGTCTTTACCGCCGACATCATGCGCGCCATCGACTGCCCCATCGCCATCGACTTCATGGCCGTCTCGAGCTATGGCGACGGCGTGAAGAGCTCCGGCGTCGTGCGCATCGTCAAGGACCTCGACACAAAGATCGAGGGCCGCGACGTGCTCATCGTCGAGGACATCCTCGACTCCGGCCTCACGCTGAGCTACCTGATCCGCATGCTCGAGGCCCGCGGCGCGAAGTCCGTCAACGTCGCCGCCTTCCTGGTCAAGGACGTCGCCGGAAAGAAGCCCGCGGTGCACCCGCACTACGTCGGCTCGCACGTGCCCGACGAGTTCATCGTCGGCTACGGCCTCGACTATGCCGAGCGCTACCGCAACCTGCCCTACATCGGCATCCTCAAGCCCGAGGTCTACAGCTGATCTGCCGGTCGCTGAACCGCCGGCGGCGCCGGGCGCCTGGTCACATCGAGCCTACGGCCGCGCCGATCTGCGGGCCGCGCCGATCCGTCGGTCGCGCGCCCGCTCGTCTTTTTTACCTGAATTAGCAAGGAGCCCTGCTTTTGTCTGACAAGCCCGAGAAACCGAACAAGCAGCTGCCCGTTCCGGACGGCCCGGAGGGCAAGAACCCCTACGGAATCGCGCTGGTCATCGCCATCGCCGTCGCGATCTACCTGATCGTCACCATGGGCGGCAACCCCTTCGCCGCCCAGCAGCAGGTGGACACCCTCCCCACGAACGAGTTCGTCAACGCCGTCAACGACGACCGCGTGACCGAGGTCACCTACAAGACCTCCGACGGATCGGCCACGGGCGAGTACTGGCCCTCGGGGTCCGGCAAGAACGACGGCTCCAAGCTGGTCAAGTACAAGACCTTCTATGTGGGCGCCGATTCGCTCGACGAGCTCATGGCCTCCCACTCCGGCATCAAGTTTACCATCGATACCTCCGACGGCTCTCTGCTCGAGACCGTGCTCGTCTCGGTCGTGCCGACGCTTCTGCTCGTGGGCGTCTTTGTGTTCTACATGCGCCGCATCGGCGAGCAGAACGGCCGCACGATGTCCTTCGGCAAGACCAAGGCCCAGGCCACCGAGGAGGAGCGCCCCAAGGTCAAGTTCTCCGACGTCGCGGGCATCGACGAGGCCGTCGAGGAGCTCCAGGAGGTGCGCGACTTCCTGCAGGATCCCGAGCGCTACCACAAGATGGGCGCCAAGATCCCGCACGGGCTTTTGCTCGTCGGCCCTCCGGGCACGGGCAAGACGCTGCTGGCCAAGGCCGTCGCCGGCGAGGCGGGCGTCCCGTTCTTCTCGATCTCCGGCTCCGACTTCGTCGAGATGTTCGTCGGCGTGGGCGCCTCCCGCGTGCGCGACCTCTTTAAGCAGGCCAAGGCTGCCGCGCCCTGCATCATCTTCATCGACGAGATCGACGCGGTCGGCCGCCAGCGCGGCGCCGGCCTCGGCGGCGGGCACGACGAGCGCGAGCAGACCCTGAACCAGCTCCTCGTCGAGATGGACGGCTTCGAGGACTCCTCGGCCGTCATCCTCATCGCCGCCACCAACCGCCCCGACATCCTCGACCCGGCCCTGCTGCGCCCCGGCCGCTTCGACCGTCGCGTGACGGTCGACCGCCCCGACGTCCGCGGCCGCGAGAAGATCCTGCGCGTCCACGCGGAGAACAAGCCCTTCGCCGAGTCCGTCGACTTCGAGCGCCTGGCCAAGATCACCCCGGGCTTCACGGGCGCCGACCTGGCGAACCTCTGCAACGAGGCCGCGCTCCTGGCCGCGCGCCGTCGCCGCGCCTGCATCGGCCCCGACGAGGTCGAGGAGGCCATGGAGCGCGTGATGGCCGGCCCTGAGCGCAAGAGCCGCGTCATCACCGAGAAGGAGCGCAAGACCATCGCCTACCACGAGAGCGGCCACGCAATGGTGGGCCACGTGCTCGAGAACTCCGACCCCATCCACAAGATCTCGATCATCGCGCGCGGGCAGGCGCTCGGCTACACCATGCAGGTGCCTGAGGAGGACCACTTCCTCCAGACGCGCGAGGGCATGCTCGACCAGATCGCGGTACTGCTCGGCGGGCGCACGGCCGAGGAGATCTTCTGCGACGACATCACCACCGGCGCGAGCAACGACCTCGAGCGCGCGACCAAGCTGGCGCGCGAGATGGTCACCCGCTACGGCATGAGCGAGGAGCTCGGCACGCAGGTCTTCGGCGAGGCGCAGCACGAGGTCTTCCTCGGCCGCGACTACGCGCAGAAGAACGACTTCAGCGCCGAGACCGCCAAGCGCATCGACGACGAGATCGAGCGCATCATGCGCGAGGCGCACGACCGTGCCCGCGAGGTCCTGGCCGACCGCGTGGATCAGATGGACACCATGGCGCGCGTCCTGCTCGAGCGCGAGACCGTCGAGGGCCCCGCCGTCGACGCGCTCCTGAACGGCACGTGGGACGAGTACGAGGCCAGCGAGAAGAAATAACCTGCTCCGCAGACGGGCATCGGCTTGAGGACGGGCGCGGGATCGGCACGCGGTTGCGCGCTGATTTCGCGCCCGTCCTCCTATTGGCACCAGAGTAAAATCGAGGCCACGACACCTTACTTATTTATGGGGGCAGCCATGAGCATCAACGAGAAGAGCTACGCCTACGGCGCGCAGAAGTCGTCGATCCGCGAGATCGCGGCGTACGGCGCGCAGCGCAAGGCCGAGATTGGCGCCGAGAACGTCTACGACTTCAGCCTCGGCAACCCGTCCATCCCCGCGCCCGAGGCCGTGCGCGCCTCCATTGAGCGCTCGCTCACCCTGCCGCCGACGCAGCTTCACGGCTACACCCCGGCGCCCGGCCTGCCCGCCGCGCGCGAGGCGGTGGCAGCGAGCCTGAACCGTCGCTTCGGTACCTCCTACGCTGCCGGCGACGTGTACCTGACCTGTGGCGCCGCGGCGTCTCTTTCCATCAGCTTCAACGCCGTCGTGAACCCGGGCGACGAGGTCATCGTCATCGCGCCGTACTTCCCTGAGTACCGCGTGTGGATCGAGACCGCCGGCGCGACCTGCGTCGAGGTCATGGCCGACGCCTCCACGTTCCAGATCGACGTCGCCGCGGTCGCCTCCGCCGTCAATGAGCGCACGAAGGCCGTCGTCATCAACTCGCCGAACAACCCCGTCGGCTCCGTTTACGCCGAGCAGAACCTCCGCGACCTCTCCGCTGCGCTCGCCGCTGCCGAGGAGCGCCTGGGTACGCAGATCTACCTCGTGGCCGACGAGCCCTACCGCGAGATCACCTACGGCGCCGAGGTGCCCTGGGTGCCCGTCATCTACGACCGCACCATCGTCTGCTACTCCTACTCAAAGAGCCTCAGCCTGCCGGGCGAGCGCATCGGCTGGGTGCTCGTGCCCAACACGAACCCTGATCACGACAAGCTTGTGCTCGCGGTCGCCGGCGCTGGCCGCAAGCTGGGCTTCGTTTGCGCCCCGGCCATTTTCCAGCGCGTGGTGATCGACTGCATCGACGAGCCTTCCGACGTGGAGGCCTACGCCGAGAACCGCCGCGCCCTCACCGAGGGGCTCTCGGCGCTCGGCTACGAGTTCATCGAGCCGCAGGGCGCCTTCTACCTGTGGGTCAAGGCGCTCGAGCCCGACGCCAACGCGTTCTTCGAGCGCGCGAAGTCGTTCGAGCTGTTGCCTGTGCCGTCCGACTCCTTCGGTTGCCCGGGCTGGGTCCGCGTCGGCTACTGCGTCGCTCACGAGACCATCGTCAACTCGATGCCGGCTTGGAAGAAGCTCGCCGAGTCGTACAAGTAGGCGCCAACAAGCCAAGATTGTCCGTCCAGCCTGCCGGTCCAGCCCGTCTGAGGTGGCGAGTGTTCTTCTCGCCAATTCAGGCAGGCTGAAATAGCGGGCGCGTGGTATAGTCCGTCTCGACAACTGCATATCGTCCAGGGGAGCTGGGACATACGGCCCGGCTGAGAGGAGCGATCCCAAGCCGCTCGACCCTTGAACCTGATGCGGGCAATTCCGACGAAGGGAGTGCGTATGACGCAGATCGATGCCGCACGTCGCGGCGAGATCACCCCACAAATCGCGCAAGTGGCCAAAGACGAGTTCCGCGACCCGGAGTTCGTCCGCGAAGGCGTGGCCGCCGGCCGTATCGCGATTCCGGCAAACATCAACCACCCGAACCTCCACGCCTGCGGCGTGGGCGAGGGCCTTCGCACGAAGGTCAACGTCAACCTTGGCATCTCGGGCGACATCCAGGATGCGCCCCAGGAGTGGGAGAAGGTCGCCATCGCCGAGAAGTTCGGCGCTGACGCCATCATGGACCTCTCCAACTCCGGCAAGACGCGCGTGTTCCGTCGCCAGCTCATCGAGAAGACCCCGCTGATGGTCGGCACCGTTCCCATGTACGACGCGATCGGCTATCTCGAGACCCCGCTCGTCAAGCTTACCGGCGACGACCTGCTGCGCGTCGTGAGGGCGCACGCCGAGGACGGCGTCGACTTCATGACGATCCACGCCGGCTTCAACCGCCGCGTGCTCGACACCTTCATGGAGACGGGCCGCCTTACCAACATCGTCTCGCGCGGCGGAAGCCTGCTGTTCGGCTGGATGATGACCACCGGCAAGGAGAACCCCTTCTACGAGCGCTTCGACGAGGTGCTCGAGATTTGCCACGAGTACGACGTGACCATCAGCCTGGGCGACGCCTGCCGCGGCGGCTCGACCTACGACGCCACGGACGCGTCCGAGGTGGCGGAGCTCGTCGAGCTGGGTAAGCTCACCAAGCGCGCCTGGGACGCCGGCGTCCAGGTGGTCGTCGAGGGCCCGGGCCACATGGCCTTGGACGAGGTCGCCGCAAACATGAAGCTCCAGAAGCGCCTGTGCCACAACGCCCCGTTCTACGTGCTCGGGCCCCTTGTGACGGACATCGCGCCTGGCTACGACCACATCACCGCCGCTATCGGCGGGGCTGTGGCGGCAAGCACCGGCGCCGACTGGCTCTGTTATGTGACGCCCGCCGAGCACCTGAGGCTCCCCGACGCCAACGACGTCCGCGAGGGCCTCGTGGCCACGCGCATCGCCGCCCACGCCGCCGACATTGCCAAGGGCGTCCCGCATGCCCGCGACATCGATAACAAGATGAGCGCCGCCCGCCGCCGCGTGGACTGGGACGGCATGTGGGAGTGCGCCCTCGATCCGGAGCGCGCGCAGGAGATCTTGGCCCAGGCCCCGCCCTCGGAGGACGGGACGTGCACGATGTGCGGAAAGATGTGCGCTGCGCGTACCGTCAACCGCATCATGGAGGGCCTGACCATCGACCTTGGAGAGGATGAGAAATAATGACCGAGTTTGATTTCGTGGGCGCCGCTCTCGACGAGGTTCGCGCCTCTTGCCCGCTTGTGCACTGCATCACCAACTACGTGACCGTCAACGACTGCGCCAACGCGCTTTTGGCCATCGGCGGAAGCCCCATCATGAGCGATGAGCCCGCCGACGCGGCTCAGATCACGCGTATCTGCGGCGGTCTCGACCTGAACATCGGCACCCTGAACAGCCGCTCCATCGAGGGCATGCATGCCGCCGGCAAGGTCGCCGGCGAGCTCGGCCACAAAATCTTGCTCGACCCCGTCGGCGCCGGCGCCTCAGACCTGCGCACGGATACCGCGAGCGCGCTTCTGGACGAGCTCCCGGTCACGCTCCTGCGCGGCAACATGAGCGAGATCAAGGCCGTTGCAGGCGCTGCCGCCGCTACGCGTGGCGTCGACGCGAACCCCGACGATGCCGTGACCGACGCGAACCTTACCGAGTCGGCAGCCTTCGCCCGCTCCCTTGCGGCAAAGGCCGGTTGCGTCGTGGCCGTCACCGGTGCGATCGACCTCGTCGCCGACGCCGACCGCGCGTATGCCGTGCGCAACGGCCTTCCCGTCATGGGAAAGGTCACGGGCACGGGCTGCATGCTCTCGGCCATCGCGCCGGCCTTCCTCGTGGCTCACGACGACGCGCTCGAGGCCGCCGTCGCCGCGGTTGCCGCCATGGGCCTTGCCGGTCAGATCGCCGGCAGCCGCATGGGCGAGCTCGATGGCAACGGGAGCTTCCGCACCTACCTGCTCGACGCGCTCTACAACATGACGGGCGCGCAGCTTGCGGCAGGCGCGCGCGTCGAGAAGGTCGCGTGATGGCCGGCGCGGTGGGCAAAGACGCGGGCCGCGCGGCGGCTTGCGACGCGGCAGTCGCGGAAGGCCGTGCGGCGGCCGGCGCAGCGGGCAAGAAGCTCGTCCCCTGCGCCCGCGGCCGCTGGTCTGCCGAGCAGATCCGCAGCTCGATGCTGCTCTACGCCGTGACCGACCGCGCATGGCTCCGGGGCCGGGAGCTCCGCGACTGCGTGCGCGACGCCATTGCGGGCGGCGCGACCTTCGTCCAGCTCCGCGAGAAGCACGCGGGGCATGACGAGGTCCTCTCGCTCGCGCGAGAGCTCAAGGCCGTTTGCGCCGAGGCCGGCGTCCCGTTCGTGATCGACGACGACGTCGAACTCGCGGCCGAGGTCGGGGCCGACGGCGTCCACGTCGGCCAGTCCGACATGGCCTGCGCGGCGGCGCGCCGCGTCCTCGGCGAGGACGCGATCGTCGGCGTGAGCGCCCAGACGGTGGAGGAGGCCCTCGATGCCGAGGCCGCCGGTGCCGATTACCTGGGCGTGGGAGCCCTGCACCCGACGCCCACCAAGCCCGATGCGGTGGATGTCACCATGGATGAGCTGCGGCGCATTTGCGACGCGGTGTCCATTCCGGTCGTCGGCATCGGTGGCGTCGACGCGGCGAGCGCCCATGAGCTCGCGGGCACCGGCGTGGACGGCGGGGCGGTCGTCTCGGCGATCTTCGCCGCGGACGATTGCCGGGCCGCCGCGGAGGGGCTCGTCTCGGCGCTGCGCGAGGCGGTAGGGGAGTGAGTGGGGCAAGGAGGCGCGCGCCCGGCTTTGCTTGCGACGTGCCCGACTCGGCCTGCGGCGCGCCCGACTTGGCTTGCGGCGCGCCCGCTTCGCCGCGCCTTCGCTCCGTGCTCAGCGTCGCCGGATCCGACTCATCCGGCGGCGCGGGCATCCAAGCGGACATAAAGACGATCGAGGCCATGGGCCTCTTTGCGCAGACCGCCGTCACGGCGCTCACCGCGCAGAACACGACGGGCGTGCTTGCCGTCGCCGCGACCGAACCGGATATGGTCGCCGCGCAGATTGACGCCGTCTTCGCCGACATCGTGCCCGATGCGGTCAAGATCGGGATGGTCCCTTCGGGCGACGCAGCCCGCGAGATCGCCGAGCGCCTGCGCTCCCACGGCGCGCGCAACATCGTCG
>NZ_DAWEMK010000005.1:36241-41918 GCF_052362415.1 Paratractidigestivibacter sp.
TAACGCCGAACATTCCCGAGGCGGAGGCGCTCCTGGGGTTCATCGGGAGCGGGGGCGGCGGGCTTGCCAACGGCGTTGCCAAGAAGGGCGGCCCACTTGAATGCGGGGACGGCACGGGGAGCGGCGGACTTGCCGATAACTGGGGCAATGCCGCGGGCGAGCGCGATGTCGCGAGCGGACGCAATGCCGTCAAGATCACATCCGAAGCCGATGCCGAGGCAGCTGCCCGTGCCCTCGCGGAGCACTTCGGCTGCGCGTTTCTTGTCAAAGGCGGGCACGGCGCCCACGACGCGAATGACGTGCTTGCCGCGGCGGAGGGCGGTGTCCGCTGGTTCCGTTCCGAGCGCGTGGACAACCCGAACACGCACGGCACGGGCTGCACGCTCTCGTCCGCCATCGCGTGCGGGCTCGCGCGCGGCCTCGACCTCGGCGACGCCGTCGTCGCTGCGAAGGACTACCTCACCGGCTGTCTCCGCGCCGGCCTCGACCTCGGCCGCGGCTCCGGTCCCCTCGACCACATGTGGGCTTATCGCCATCGCCGCTAACCCACCAACACTGGGTGACAGTCATTACGTGCAGCTTATTCTGCCACCCATCACTGCGGGATAGACATCACTGGGTGACAGTCATTGCGTGCAGCTTTTGGGGACATACATCATCCGGTGCCACCCATCACGCAATGACTGTCACCCAGCGTTGGTGAACCCGCCGTCGCTCGGCGACGCTGGGCGACGGGACGGAGCAGCGTGCTCTTCTGTGCGGGAGAGAAGTCTTCTCTCCCGAAGAGCAGGCTTCTCTTTCCGGTTTCCTGACGAGAGAAGACTTCTCGAAAGAAGGGCAGCCTTCTTTTCTGCGCAGAATAGAAGGCTGCCCTTCGTCTCTTGTCGACCGAGCCGCCGAGGTGGTCCCGGGAAGCTGCAAGAAAGCTGCAGCCAATGACTGTCACCGGCTGATGGGTGTCCCCGGCTGATGGGTGTCCCAGAAAGCTGCACGCAATGACTGTCACCCAGTGTTGGTGGGGGCTAGGCGCTGTGCTTGCGGACGGCGTCGTAGGTGAAGGTGCTCAGGAACCGCTGCGCGCGCTCGGTCGCCGGGTGGGCAAAGAAGCGCTCGGGGATGTCCTGCTCGACGATGCCGCCGCCGTCGAAGAAGAGCACGCGGTCAGCCACGGCGCGCGCGAACTGCATCTCGTGCGTGACGATGACCATGGTCTTGCCCTCGCGCGCGAGGTCGAGGATGACGTCGAGGACCTCGCGGACCATCTCGGGGTCGAGCGCGGCAGTGACCTCGTCGAGGAGCAGCAGCTCGGGCTCCATGGCGAGCGCGCGGGCGATGGCCACGCGCTGCTTCTGTCCGCCGGAGAGCTGGCGCGGGTAGCTCGACGCCTTGTCGGCGAGGCCCACGCGCTCGAGCAGTGCCCGGGCCTGCGCCTCGGCCTTCTCGCGTGCCACGCCGCGGGCCTTCATCGGCGCGAGCGTGATGTTGTCGAGCACGGTCATGTGCGGAAAGAGGTCGTAGCTCTGGAACACCATGCCGACCTTCTGGCGCAGCTCGACGAGTCCGCGCTCGTCGGCGTCCACGGACTTCCCGGCGACCTTGACGCTGCCGCCCTGGATGGGCTCGAGCGCGTTCAGGCAACGCAGGAAAGTGGACTTGCCGCAGCCCGAGGGCCCGATGATTACGATGACCTCGCCGCGCTTGACCTCGAGCGATATGTCGTCGAGGACCACGTGGTCGCCGTAGGCCTTGTGCAGGTGCTCGACGGAAAGAAGGACGTCCTTCTTTCCGCCGTCGGCCGAGCTGGCCGCGGCATTAGCAGCCCCGGCCGCCGCCGCGCCCGCGCCCAGCTGCGCGTTGTTCTTCTCGTCGCTCATGGATGGCCCCCCTAGTTCCACTTCTTTGACAGGTGATTCGCGAGCAGGCTCACGGGCCAGCACACGGCGAAGTACAGCAACATGATGGTTCCGTAGACCCCGAAGACCGCGTTCGGCGAGGTCATGCGGTTGGCCTCGATGATCTGCTGGCCGACCTTCATCATCTCGATGATGCCGATCATCAGCAGAAGCGAGGTGGTCTTGACCATGCGGGTGATGAGGTTGATGGCGGCGGGCACGAGCCGGCGGACCGCCTGCGGGATGACGACGTAGCGGTAGGCCTGCGCGCGCGTGAGGCCGAGAGCGGCTGCGCTCTCGTACTGGTGGCGTGGGGTGCTGGCCAGCGCGCCGCGCACGAGGTCGCCCATCTCGCCGGTGCCCCAGAAGGTGAAGACGATGATGGCGGAGAACTCGGCGGTCAGGTTGATGCCGAGCACGCGCGTCGCGCCGAAGAACACGATGTAGAGCAGCGCGAGCTGCGGCATGATGCGGACAATCTCGAGGTACAGGCGGCTGATCGCGCGCGCCACGGGGTTCTCCCACATCATGAAGATGCCCAGCAGCACGCCCAGCACGAGCGAGAGCGCCACGCTGATGCCGCTGATCTGCACGGCGATCCACAGGCCCTGCAGCAGGCGCATCATGTTCGTCCCCTTAAAGAGGACGTCAATCCCCAAAGCTTCCACGGCGCAGCCTCCTTTCGATGACGCTGCCGGCGATGCTCACGGGCAGGAGAATGGCGAGGTAAAAGAGCACGAGCATGACCAGGCACTCCGTCGTGCGGTAGTAGAGCCCCATGAGGTCCTTGGTCACGAACATGAGGTCCATGAGGCTGATGGCGGAGAACACGCTCGTCTCTTTGAGCAGGAAGATCACGTTGGCGACGAAGCTCGGGAAGGCGAGCGTCACCGCCTGGGGGAGGATGACGTAGCGGACGGCCTGCATGCGGGTGAGGCCGAGCGCCAGCGAGCTCTCGCGCTGGATGGCGTCGACCGATTCGAAGCCGGAGCGGAACGACTCGGCCATGTACGCGCCGCCGTGCAGGGCGAGGCCGAACGCGCCGCAGAACTCCGGCGTGATGCTCAGGCCGAAGCGCGGCAGGCCGAAGTAAAAGAAGAACAGCTGGATGAGCAGCGGCGTGTTGCGGAACAGCTCCACGTATGCGCGGCACAGCTGGCGCGCGACGGGAACGCGGAAGTGGATGACGAGCGCGACGGCGAGGCCGATGACGATCGCCCCGGCGATGCCCGCCCAGCCGATGCCCAGCGTGAGCAGCGCCGCGTCTTTGTAGAGCGGAAGGTAGTCCGCCATTGCTTGCAGGTCCAAAACAAATCCCCTCGATAGCGTGACGGAAACTATAAACCCAGCCAGCGGCTAGGAATTCACAATCCAAGGTCTCGTAACACAGAAGTCAAGCGGCGCGCGGGTTCGCAATGGGGGATAACGGGTTATCGGAAATAGCGTAACGAGCGCACCTACGCAGGTAATCAGCCATGTTTTGACGCTCGCGGCGCGCAACCGCGAATAATTCCCATTGAACAGCTAGGAATTACGTGCTTTACTCGTCCCTGCCATTGCACGAGCCGCCGGCACAACCATCGCCGCGGCAGACCCACAAGGAGAGAACATCATGGCAGTCAGCATTTCCCGTAGGCACTTCCTCACGTCCGCCTTCGCGACCGCCGCGCTCTTCGGCTCCGTCGCCCTCGGCGGCTGCAGCATCAGCGCAACCTCCGACGACGGCTCCAACGCGGGCTCGAGCGCTTCTTCCCAGTCGGGCTTTCGCTCCCTCGATGACATAAAGAAGTCCGGCAAGATCGTCATCGGCGTGTTCTCCGACAAGAGCCCCTTCGGCTTCGTCGACGAGAACGGCGAGTACCAGGGCTATGACGTCGAGCTCGCCCGCCAGATCGGCACCGACCTGGGCGTCGACGTGGAGTTCGTCTCGACCGAGGCGGCCAACCGCGTCGAGTACCTCGAGACCAACAAGGTCGACCTCATCCTTGCCAACTTCACCGTGACCGACGAGCGCGCCGAGAAGGTCGACTTCGCCGAGCCCTACATGAACGTCGCCCTCGGTGTCGTCTCGCACAAGGACAACGTCGTCACCGATCTTTCGCAGGTGGGCGACCGCACCGTCATCGTGATCTCGGGCACGACCGCCGAGACCTACCTCACCAAGCACAACCCCGACTTGAAGCTCGAGAAGTACGACACCTACGCCGCCGCGAAGACCGCGTTCGAGAACAACAAGGACGCCGTCTGGGCCAACGACAACACCGAGGTCATCGCCTTCGCCAAGGCCTCCGGCAGCGACGAGTACGTCGTGGGCATCGACGAGCTCGGCGACAAGGACACCATTGCCCCGGCCGTCGCCAAGGGCAACTCTGAGCTGCTCGACTGGGTCAACAACGAGCTCAACGACCTCGGCGCAAAGAAGTTCTTCCACTCCGACTACGAGAAGACGCTGAAGGACACCTACGGTTCCGACTACGAGGACACCCTCGTCGTGGAGCCCTCCGCGAAGTAGCGCTTCTGGCCGACGGCGACTTGTGGACGGGCACGGGCTTTCCGGGAAATCGGGCCGGAAGGTTCGTGCCCGTCCTTCGTTGTCGCCTGACCTACAATGGTGGCCGATAAACGCCAGCTTGGAGGCCTACCCATGATTCGCATCGCCTGCGATGTGCACACGCACACGCTCTTCTCGCGCCACGCCTACTCGACCGTGGAGGAGGACGTGCGCGCCGCGGCCGCCCAGAACCTCGAGCTCTTGGGCATCACGGACCATTTCTCGTGCATGCTCTTCAACGAGCAGACTCTGAAGAACTTCCAGTTCTTCATCAACACGACCGTCTGGCCGCGCGAGTGGATGGGCGTGCGCCTCCTGCACGGCTGCGAGGCCGACATCGTCGACACCGAGGGTCACCTCTTTGGCTGGGACATCCCGGTGCACGAGAACATCACCGAGGAGCCGCGCCGCGAGTCCACCCTGAAGGAGAAGTGCTTCGACTCCTGCGACTACGTGATCGCGAGCATCCACCGCTCCGACTTCTGCGACGAGGCCACGCGCGCGCAGAACACCCAGATGTACATCAACGTCCTGCAGGACCCGAAGGTGCTCATCCTCGGGCACGTGGGCCGCTCGGGCGTCGACTTCGAGCTCGACCCGGTGCTCGAGGCCGCCCGCGACCTCGGCAAGCTCATCGAGATCAACGAGACGAGCATCTCGAAGCCCTCGAACATCCGCAAGTCGCTGCGCCGCTGCGAGGACGTCGCGCGCCGCTGCGCGGAGCTCGGCTGCATGGTCAGCTTCGGCTCGGACGCGCACATCGCGCCCTCCATCGGCGTCTACCCGAAGACCAAGGAGCTCCTCGAGTCCATCGACTTCCCGGCGGAGCTCGTCGCCTGCTCCAGTGCCCAGAAGTTCCTCTCGCTCCTGTCGAGGTAGAGGACCGCGCCCCGGCCCCGGCCCAGGCCGCGAGCCGCTCCGAGGCCGCCCCGGGCCGCTGCTACAGGTCGATGACGAGCTCGACGGGGCAGTGGTCGCTGCCGAAGACCTCGTCGTGGATGCTCGTATCGACCACGCGGTCGGCGACGTCGTCGCTCACCAGGAAGTAGTCGATGCGCCAGCCGGCGTTGTTCTTCCTCGCGTTGAAGCGGTAGCTCCACCAGCTGTAGGCGCCCGTGGCGTCGGGGTGCTGCGCGCGGAACGTGTCGGTGAAGCCGGCGTCCAGAAGCGTCCCGAAGCTCGCGCGCTCCTCGTCCGAGAACCCGGCGTTGCCGCGGTTCGACTTCGGGTTCTT
>NZ_DAWEMK010000005.1:41928-46247 GCF_052362415.1 Paratractidigestivibacter sp.
TCGATCTCCTCGTGCGCGACGTTGAAGTCGCCGCAGGTCACCACGGGTTTCTGTGCGGCGAGGCCCACGAGAAACTCGCGGTAGGCCCCATCCCACTCGAGCCGCTCGTCCAGCCGCGCGAGCTCGTTTTTGGCGTTGGGCGTGTAGACGTCGACGAACCAGAACCCGGGGAACTCGAGCGCGCAGACGCGCCCCTCGTCGTCGGCGCACGCACATCCGATCTGCCGCACGACCTGCAGCGGCTCCTCGCGGCTGAACACGGCCGTCCCGGAATACCCCTTGCGATCGGCGAAGCTCCAGGTCTGCGTGTACCCCGGCAGGTCGAGCTCGAGCTGGCCCGCCTGCAGCTTGGTCTCCTGCACTGCGAACACGTCGGCGTCGAGCGCGGCAAAGACATCCGCGAAGCTCGGGTCCTTCTTTACGACGGCGCGCAGGCCGTTGACGTTCCAAGAAACGAATCTCTTTTGCATCCGAGTCCCCAATCCACGCCGGGCGAGCTAGCCGATGGTGATGTAGCCGTCCCAGCCGTTGGGGCCGTGCGGGCCGGCGTCGCGGTCGCCAAAGACGAACTCGCGCACGCGCGGCAGGTCGCGCACCGCCTGCTGCCAGCCCATCTGGTAAGAAGCCTCGAGTTTGGCGGGGCTCACCGTCGTGCTGCTCACCGGCATGTGGTCGGGGTAGATGATCAGGCAGCGCCCTTCGGCGGCGAGCCCCTCCACGCGGTCGAGCTCGGCGTTGTAGCGCTCCCAGCGCGTGAGCAACGCCTGGCGCAGGTAGGGGTAGTCGGCCGCGGCGCGCTTGATCACCGCGACCTCCGCGGGCGCGGGCTCGGTCTTGCGGTAGCCCTTCTCGCGCGTGGCCAAAAAGACGAACTTCTCGTACCCGGCGGCCTCCGCCATGCACACGCCGATGCCCGCGCCCTGCCCGAGCCCGCCGTCGTAGAGGACGTGCCCGTCGATGGGCTTGGGCCGCATCATGCCCGGCAGCGTCGAGCTCGCGCGCACGAAGTCGATGAGGCCCATGAGCTCGGTCGCGTCGTCGCGGCCGAACCGCACCGTGCGGCCAGTGTCGCGGTCGAAGGCCTGCAGGCCGAAGCCGGCGGGGTTCGCGCGGAAGGTCTCCCAATCGAAGGGGAAGGTCCCGTTGACGACGGCGCCCTCGTAGATGGCGTCGGCGTCGAAGTAGCCGGTGCCGTGGGCGATCGACGGCAGGCCGACGTGGCCGCTCACCCAGTCGGTCGAGGCGAAGGCGTCCCTCGTGCGCTTCTGGTCGCGGCTCAGGTAGTCGACGGTGTTGCTCGCGCCGGCGCTTACGCCGCACACGTAGTCGAAGTAGATTCCGTTGGCGAGGAGCACGTTCGCCATCGCCGCGGTGTAGCCCGCCCGGTAGCCGCCGCCCTCGAACACGAGGGCGCAGTCGGTCACGTTGCTTTCGAGCTTCTTTGCGGCGTTCTCCACGGCGCATGCCACCTTTCGAATCAGAGTCAACAAACAGTATGTACCCAAACCCTCCGCGCGCACGACCTATACTTCCTCAGATGTAGGCACGAGCGCGAGGAGGAGCGCATGACACATGCGATCACGGACCCGGCGAAGGCCGCGTCCCAGCTCAAAGCATATATCGATGGTGCGCAGAAGGTGGTCTTCTTTGGCGGGGCGGGGGTCTCGACCGCCAGTGGCATCCCCGACTTCCGTAGCGAGGACGGCCTGTACCACCAACACTTCAAGTACCCTCCCGAGACCATGCTCGGCCATCAGTTCTTCTGCGAGCACACGGCGGAGTTCTACGAGTTCTACCGCGAGCGCATGATCGCGCTCGACGCCAAGCCCAACCAGGCGCACCGCAAGCTCGCCGAGCTCGAGGCGGCCGGCAAGCTCACCGCCGTCGTCACGCAGAACATCGACGGCCTGCACCAGGCGGCGGGCTCGCGCAACGTATTCGAGCTGCACGGGTCGGTGCATCGCAACGTCTGCCGCCGCTGCGGCGCCGTCTACTCGGCCGAGTGGATCTTGGACCGTTCGCACGACGACGCCGAGGGCGTGCCGCACTGCCCCGAGTGTGGCGGGCTCATCAAGCCCGACGTCGTGCTCTACGGCGAAAGCCTCGACAACGACGTGGTCGAGGGCGCCATCGAGGCCATCGCCGACGCCGACTTGCTGATCATCGGCGGGACATCGCTCGTGGTGTACCCGGCCGCGGGGCTCGTGCAGTACTTCCGCGGCGATCACATCGCCATCGTGAACAAGCAGCCCACGCCGCAGGACCGCGCCGCCGACCTCGTGTGCGCCTGCGACATCGCCCGGGCGTTCGACTTCTGAGGACGTTGCCCGCGGCCCGCCGGCGCCGCGCCCCCAGCGGGTACAATTGGCTTGTTTGACCCGACCCACAACCCGATTCGATGCAAAGAGGAGCGCCCATGCTCAGGGAGAACCGCGCCGTCTGGCGCTGCGGAAAACACGAGATCAGCCTCGCGCGCCCGCGCATCATGGGCGTCCTCAACGTGACGCCGGACTCGTTCTCGGACGGCGGCGAGAACCTCGACGCGGAGGCCGCCATCGCGCACGGCCTGCAGATGCTTGACGAGGGCGCCGACATCATCGACGTGGGCGGCGAGTCCACGCGCCCCGGTCACCGCCCCGTCGCCAGCGAGGAGGAGGCCCGCCGCATCGTCCCCGTGGTCCGCGCGCTCGTGGCCGAGGGGGTCGTCGTCTCGGTCGATACGCGCCACGCCGACGTCGCCAGGATCTGCGCGCGCCTGGGCGCCGCGATCATCAACGACGTGACCGGCTTCACCGACCCGAAGATGGTCGAGGTCGCCGCCGAGACCGAGTGCGGCTGCATCGTCATGCACTGGAACAAGGCCGGTCTCGGCACGCGTCCGGCGACGACGCGCAAGGAGGTCCAGCTCGACGACTCGCGCCCTGCCCGCTCGACGGCGGCGCTCGCCATGGGCGGCGGCGTTTCTCAGCACCGCTTCACCCTGCCCGACCAGGCGGCGATCATGCGCCAGATCATGGGCTTCCTCGGCGACCAGGCCCGCGTGCTCATGCGGGCGGGCGTCTCGCGCGACCGGATCTGCATCGACCCGGGCCCGGGCTTCGACAAGTTCGCCGACGAGGACGTGGTTATCCAGCGCGCCACGCGCTCGATGGTCTCGATGGGCTACCCGCTGTGCACTGCCGTGAGCCGCAAGCGCTTCGTCGGCGCCGTCTCGGGCGTGGATACGGCGGCGGACCGCGACGCCGCTACACAGGGCATCTGCATCGCGGGGGTCGCCAACGGCGCGCGCATCCTGCGCGTCCACGACGTCGCCGGCTGCGCGCAGGCCGTCAACGCGTACTGGGCCGTCACCGAGAAGGACCCGCGCCAAGGCTTCGTGAGCCTGGGCTCCAACGTGGGCGACCGCGTGGCCAACCTCACGCGCGCCGTGCAGCTCATCGACCAGATCCCGCTGACCTGCGTGGCGAACGTGAGCCATGCCTACGAGACCGAGCCGGCCTATGGCATCGCCACGCCGGTGGCCAACTGCGTGGCCGAGATCCGCACCGAGCTCCACCCCCTCGTGCTCATGGGGCACCTGCTCAAGGTCGAGGAGCAGCTCGGCCGCAAGCACGACGTCGAGCGCGACCCAAAGAAGCCCGGCCACGCCGCGCGCATCATCGACTGCGACCTCGTGTGGGTCGAGGGGGAGGCGCACCAGGGCCGCAAGCTCACCTTGCCGCACCCGCGCCTGGGCGAGCGCGACTACGTGATCGTGCCGATGGAGGACCTGATGCACAACCCGGTGCGCTTCCTGCAGCACGGCGGCGTCGAGGTCGCCCCGCGCGAGGAGCGCGTGGGCGCCGTGACCTCCGACCTGCGGCCGAAGGTGCCGATGGGCTTCATCGACGGCGTTCCCTTCGTGGCTGCGCTCGGCGCCGCGGAGGCCATGGGCGCGCATGTCGCGTGGCCGCACGACGTCGTCGACGACGCGGGGGCGCCGCTGGCGCACGTGGCCACGCGCGCGGGCTACGACGACGAGGGCGCCTATGTCTCCTGCGAGCTCGAGGGTGATGCCGCCGACGACGCCGCGATGGACGCGGCAGCCGCGCGGGTGGACGCCTGGGCCGAGGCCGTCGCCGCCGGCAGCAAGGCCGGGCCTCTTGCCGCGGTGCTCGAGGACTACTTCGACGCTTGCCTGCTTATGAACAAGCCCGTCGAGGTCGTGCGCCGCGACGGTACCATCGCCTGCAAGGGCCGCCTTGCGGGCATCGACATCTGGGGTCGCGTCACCGTTAAGCTCCTCGACGGCCGCGAGGTCGAGATCGCCCCCGGTCAGG
>NZ_DAWEMK010000006.1:0-5606 GCF_052362415.1 Paratractidigestivibacter sp.
GCTCGCCGCACGCGTCCATCGCGGCGTACAGGCTCTCCTCGTTGAAGTCGTAGCCGTCGAGGCCGGGGTAGGGAGCGCACGGCACGTAGCTCTCGACAAAGACGTTCGGCTGGTCGTCGACGTAGCGCAGGCGCACGAGCTTGTAGACCTTATCTTTGCCCGAAAGCCCGAGCTTGCGCGCGACCTCCTCGCTCGCGATCTCGGCGCGGAACAGGATGACGTTGGTCCTGGGCAGGCGCCCCTCCGTCCGCATGGCGTCCTCGAAGCTGCTGACCTCGAGCGTGAAGCTCTGGTCGACCTTGGGCTTCGTCACGATGGTGCCGCGGCGACGGCGCTTCTCGACGTAGCCGTCGTCCGAGAGGATCTGCAGCGCCTGCCGAATGGTCGCGCGGCTCACGCCGTAGATCTGAGCGAGCTCGGGCTCAGAGGGGATTGTCTCGCCCTCGGGGTAGGCACCGGTCCGGATCTTTTCCAGGAGGTCCTCGCGGACCTTGTCGTAGAGGGTGGTCATGTGTCTTTCCAGCCGATCAAAATCGTTTTGTCTCTATAGTATTGCTTATATGTACGGACATAATTACAATACAGGCGTACATAAGAAGCCCATTGCTTCGATGCTATCACCGCGGCAGACCGAGCCCGCCAACGCGGGCCGAACCCCAAAAAAGGAAGAAGAAGCCCAGACCATGAAGCCCTACACCCTCGATGACCTCGCGCGCCTCGTCGACCACACCAACCTCCACCCCGACGCCACCCGCGCCGACATGGAGAAGCTCTGCGACGAGGCCAAGCGCTACCACTTCAAGATGGTCGCCATCAACTCCGTCCAGTCTAAGCTCTGCTCCGAGCTGCTCGCCGGCACCGACATCGACACGGGCGCCGCGATCGGCTTCCCTTTGGGCCAGACCACCATTGCCACCAAGGTCTTCGAGACCAAGGACGCCCTGGCCAACGGCGCCAACGAGATCGACTACGTCGTCAACCTCACCGAGGTCAAGGCCGGCAACTGGGGCTACGTCCGCGACGAGATGGCCCAGATCGTCGAGGTGTGCCGCGAGGCCGGTGTTCCCTCCAAGGTCATCTTCGAGAACTGCCTGCTCACCGAGGACGAGAAGCTCGGTCTTTGCAAGGTCGCCAGCGAGGTGCTGCCCGACTTCGTCAAGACCTCGACGGGCTTCTCGACGGGCGGCGCCACCGTCGATGACGTGAAGCTCATGCGCGAGCACGTCGACGCCCGCGTTAAGGTTAAGGCTGCCGGCGGCATCCGCACGGCGGACGCCTTCCTCGACATGGTACGCGCCGGCGCCGAGCGCATCGGCTGCAGCGCGGGCGTGCCCATCATCGAGGAGCTCGGTCGCCGCATGGCGGCCGAGGGCGTGGACACCATCGAGCTCTAGGAGGCACTTGTGGGACCGCTGCTGCTCAAACCGAACCTGATCTCGCCCGTGTGGTCGGGCGGCGCCATCAACCGTCTGCGCGGCATCGAGGGCGACGTCGCGTACGGCGAGTCGTTCGACGTCTCGGTCCACCGCGGGCTCGTGAACGACGTCGAGGGAGGCCCGTACAACGGCACCCCGCTCGACGAGCTCCTGGCCGGGCACCGCGCGGAGATCATGGGCGACCTCACGGACGACGGCGTCATCCAGATCATCACCATGAGCGCGGCGCAGAGCCTCTCGGTCCAGGTGCACCCCGACGAGGCCTACGCCCAGGCGCACGAGGACGACCACGAGAAGACCGAGTCCTGGTACATCGTGGAGGCCGAGCCCGGCGCGACGATCATCCTGGGCTCGGAGACCGACGACATCGATGCCCTGCGCGCGGCCGCGGCAGACGATACGATCGGCGATAAGTACGGCCGCCGCGTCCCCGTCTCCGAGGGCGACTTCGTCTGCGTGCCCGCGGGCACCCTGCACGCCCTCGGCGCGGGCGTGCTCGCGGTCGAGGTCGGCAGCCTCGGCTTCTGCACCTACCGCATCTGCGACTGGGGCCGCGGCCGCGAGCTCCATGTGCGGAAGGCCTTCGACGTCCTGCGCACGCAGAACCGCCCCGACTCCGTCCACCTGGGCGCCTACGACCCCGCGGCCCCCGCGAGCGTCCGCCGCGGGGTGACGCACCGCCTCTTTATCGCCGACGTGGCGGACGTTCGCGGCAGCTGGGAGCAAGAGCTCGATGGGCGGTATCATGTGCTGTCCTGCGTCGGAGGCGCCGCGCGCGTGACGTGCGCCGAGGGCTCGGCCGAGCTCACGTGCACGAGGTCGCTCCTTATGCCCGCCAGCGCGGGCAGCTACGTGGTCGAGGGCAACTGCCGCGTGATCCGCTCGTACGCCGCGTGCCCCGGCGAGGTAGCCTGATCTGCGCGCCCCATCGGCGCGCGAACCTGCGAGAAGGAGCAGAGTTATGAAGAAGAAAGTCCTGGTCACTGGCGCGCACGGGTACCTCGCGAGCCTTGCGCGCCTCTACAACGCGGATGCACTGGAGTTCAGCTGCGTCTCGCACACCGACGTGGACTTCTCGTCGCCCGAGGCGGTCGAGGAGTACTTCCGCGCCGCGGACTTCGACGTGTGCCTGCACATGGCCGCCGATGCTTCGACGGTCCACTGCGAGGAGCTGCCCGAGCTCACGCACCGCGTGAACACCGAGTCCGCCATCGCCATCGCGAAGGTGTGCCGCGAGCGCGGCCGGCGCGTGGTGTTCATCTCGACCGAGCAGTGCTTCAACGCCGCGCCCGGCGTGGCGCCGTACGCCGAGGACGACGAGCAGGCGTCCGTGAGCGCCTACGGGCGGCAAAAGATGGAGGCCGACGCCTGGATTCGCGCGAACGTCGACGACTACCTCATCCTGCGCTTCAGCTGGATGTTCGGGCTTTCGATGCCGGGCGTGAAGGCATCGCCGAACATCCTCGGCAACGTGCTCAAGGCCGTCCGCGCGAGCAAGCCCACGGCGTTCCGCGTCAACGAGCGCCGCAACATGACCTACGCACAGCGCTTCGCCGAGCAGCTGCCGCAGATCCTCGAGCTGCCGAGCGGCGCGTACCACTTCGCGAGCCAGAACGGGCTCACGACCTACGAGACCGCCCGCTTGGTGGCATCGAGGCTCGGCTGCACGGAGGCTGAGGTCGACCGGCTGATCCTGCCTGACCGCGACACTTACGCCGACCGCCCGCGCGACTTCCGCCTCGCATCGGGCAAGATCTGTGCCGCGGGCATCGA
Organism: Paratractidigestivibacter sp.; assembly: GCF_052362415.1. Classification (NCBI taxonomy): domain Bacteria; kingdom Bacillati; phylum Actinomycetota; class Coriobacteriia; order Coriobacteriales; family Atopobiaceae; genus Paratractidigestivibacter; species Paratractidigestivibacter sp. Next base: position 3,210 of record NZ_DAWEMK010000006.1, read on the forward strand.
GCTCGGGACCTTCGAGGAGGACCTCGACCGCTGCTTGGCAGATTTCGGCTGGTAGAGGGCTACGCGCGCATCTTCTCGCGCCAGCCGTCGAGGCGGTCGAGCGCGGACTTGAGCACCTCGTCGCTCTTCGCGAAGTGGAAGCGCACGAAGCGGTGCTCGGGCTTGTCGTAGAAGCAGCTGCAGGGTACGGTGCCCACGCCGACCTTGCGGATGAGGTCGACCGCGCAGTCGTAGTCGTCGGCGTAGCCGAGCTCGCTCACGTCGGCCATCACGTAGTAGGCGCCCTCGGGCTCGGTGAAGCTGAAGCCCAGGTCGCGCAGACCGTCGCAGAACAGGTCGCGCTTGCGCGTGTACATCGCGGCCATCTCGTCGTAGTAGCTCTGCGGCAGCGTAAGGCCTGCGACGGCGGCCTCCATGAGCGGGGCGGCGGCGCCGACGGTCAGGAAGTCGTGCACCTTGCGCGCGCGGTCGATGACCTCGGCAGGCGCGATGACGTAGCCCAGGCGCCAGCCCGTCATCGAGTAGGTCTTGGAAAGCGAGCTGCATGACAGCGTCCGCTCGGCCATCCCCGGCAGGCTCGCGAAGTAGATGTGCTCGTGCGGCGCGTACACGATGTGCTCATAGACTTCGTCGGTGATCACCCACAGGTCGTACTTCTGGGCGAGCTTGGCAATGAACTCGAGCTCAGAGCGGGTAAACACGTGGCCGCACGGGTTCGAGGGGTTGCAGAGGATGAGCGCCTTGGTCCCGGGCCGCGCGCAGGCGCGCTCGAGCTCCGCCTCGTCGAACGTGAACGTCGGGGCGTGCAGCTCGACGTAGGTCGGCTCGGCGCCGCACAGGATCGTGTCCGCCCCGTAGTTCTCGTAGAAGGGCGTGAAGATGACCACGCGGTCGCCGGGGTTCGTCACCGTCATGACCGAGCACATCATGGCCTCGGTGGAGCCACAGGTCACGACGATCTGGGTCTCCGGGTCGATGTCGAGGCCCATACGCGGGCTCTGCTTCGCCGCGAGCGCGGCGCGGAAGTTCGGCGCGCCCCAGGTGATGGCGTACTGGTGCGGTCCCTTGTAGGCGACCTCGGCGAGGCGGTCCTCGATGACGCGCGGCGGGTCGAAGTCGGGGAACCCCTGGCTGAGGTTGATGGCATCGTGCTGCATGCAGATCCGCGTCATGCGGCGGATCACGGAATCGGTGAACCGCGAGGTTCGCGAGCTGAGTTCTTGCATCGGTGCTCCTTCGGGGCCTGCGATGGGCTCGCGCCCTTCTATGCACGCCATCGGTTTGGTGATTTTCGCAGGTCCAACCTACACGTTCGACCTGCGGCGCACCGGCGATTCTCCACAAAGTAAACGCTTACGAAACACGCCCCGCGCACGCTAGAATGGCCGCGTCCGCTGGTCCGTGGACGAGGGCTTTTTTGGGCGAACCACGCTCGCCGGGCCAGGATTTCTATGTGTGAGGAGAGTTCTTCCATGCCCAAGAACAAGCGCGAGAGCCTGCTGTTCACCTTTATCATGTGTTTCCTGATGGTGCTCTGGATGAGCATCTACAACGTCGCGCGCCAGCAGGGCGCCCTCAACGTCGGGGTCCTCGTCGACGCGTGGGTCGGCTTCCCGTTCGCGTACGTCTTCGCCATGCTGTGCGACTGGTTCGTGGCGAGCCCGTTTGCCAAGGGCTTTGCGTTCAAGCACCTCGTGACGCCCGGAGAGTCGAGCCCCCGTGCGATGACGCTCGCGATCTCGACCTGCACGGTCTTCCCGATGGTCATCATCATGAGCCTCTATGGCGCTTTCGAGGGCGCTTTCCACGCGGGCACGCTCGCGATGGTCCCGGCGACGTGGCTGGCCAACATCCCCTGGAACTTCGTGATGGCGCTGCCGTGGAACCTGCTCTTCGTGGGCCCCGCCGCGCGCTTCGTGTTCCGCCGCGCGTTCCCCGAGGGCACGGTGCTCGCGGAGCCGCAGCTGGGATAGGCCACGGGGCGGGGCTTCTTCATGCCCGCTACATAAAAATGTGTGTAAACGGCACGTCTGTTGACTTATCAACAAACGTGCCGTTATTGTTGTTCCTGCAAAGAAGGACGCGCCGCGCAGGCGCCGTGGGGAGGCAATGTGGTCGAGGATCGTTTTGAGGGCTTTGTCGGGCTGATCGCCGCGATCGAGAAGGAGATTCAGCGCATAAAGACCGCCGAGCTCGCGCGCTTCGGGCTGCGCGCCGGCGACCTGATGTGCGTCTACAACCTCGACAAGCACCCCGAGGGCCTCACGTCCGCCGAGCTCGCGCGCCTGGCCGGTATCGACCGCGCCGCCGTCTCGCGCGTGGTCTCCCGCCTGACCACCGACGGCTTCGTCGAGGTGGGGGAGGCCCCCGCCGGTTCCTCGGGAGCCCGCTACCGCG
>NZ_DAWEMK010000006.1:5616-15921 GCF_052362415.1 Paratractidigestivibacter sp.
AGTCCGTGCTCGAGCGGCTAAAGACGATGTCGAGATAAGCGCCGCGCGCTTCTTTGCAGCGCTTCGCGACCATCCAAGCAAACCAATCAGCAATCCAACGACCGCGGGGCCCACGCCCCGGGGAGGGAAGAGCCATGTCTGTTCGCATCATCACCGATTCCGGAAGCGACATCCTGCCCGGCGAGCACGAGGGCCTCGTGGTCCTGCCGCTCTCCATCATGTTCGGCATGGATACCTACGCAGACGGCGTGGATCTGAGCCACGAGCACTTCTACGAGCTGCTCGTCGAGGGCGACGACCTGCCGAAGACGGGCCAGGTCAACCCCTTCGTGTTCAGCCAGGCGTTCGACGAGGCGGCCGACGCGGGCGACGACGTCGTGTGCATCACACTCTCGTCCAAGCTCTCGGGCACCTGCCAGTCCGCGATGACCGCCGCCGCGGAGGCGAAGACCGTCGTGCGCGTGGTCGACAGCCTGAACGTCTGCGTGGGCGAGAGGATCCTCGTGGAGCACGCGCTGCGTCTGGCTGCCGAGGGGCGCACGGCGGTGGAGATCTCCGACGAGCTCACGGAGCTGCGCGACCGTGTGTGCGTGGTCGCGCTCCTGGACACCCTTGAGTACCTGCGCCGCGGCGGCAGGATTGGCGCCGCGGCAGCGGGCGTGGGCACGCTGCTGTCCATTAAGCCCGCGATCACCATCGAGGACGGCGAGGTGAAGATGCTCGGCAAGGCGCGCGGCTCGAAGAACGGCCGCAACCTGCTGAACGAGGAGGTCGAGCGCGCGGGCGGCATCGATTTCGGCATGCCCGTGGCGCTCGGCTATGCGGGGCTCTCGGACAAGCTGCTGCAAAAGTACATCGCGGACTCGAAGGCGCTGTGGAAGGAAGGCTTCCCCGGCGGCGACCTGCCCGTCCACAGCGTCGGCGCCACTATCGGCACCCACGTGGGCCCCGGCGCGATCGCGGTGGCATTCTTCCGGAAGTAGGGGAGTGCAGGCGTTTACCTGTGGTGATACGCTGGCTCGAAGAGGCGCGCGTAGGCCAGCAGCAGGACAGCGGCCGTCGCGGCGATGGGCGCGCCGGCGAGCGCGGGCGCGTTGTACGCGGCGCCCGTGCTCAGCACCGCCTGGCCAATCTGCGCGCCGATGGCGTTGCCGCCGTTGAACGCGACCTGCACGCACGCGCCGGCGATCATCTCGCCGCCGCCGGCGCCGACCTCGACCATCGCGAGCTGCTGTGGGCTCGACGGGAAAAAGAGCCCCACGCAGCAGAGGAACATCAGCGCCGCCGAGGTGATCATGCTCCCAGAGAACGCGAAGATGAGCAGCATGGCCGCGCAGGCGATGCCCTGGCCGATCGCCGCCGCGCGCCCCGGGGACAGAAGATCCCCACAGCGCCCGCCGAGCTGCGAGCCCACGATCATGCCGGACCCCGCGAGCACGAGCAGCGCGGGCAGCGCCGCCGCGGCCCAGCCGCCGAAGTTCTCGAGCCAGGGGGACACATAGCTCCACCAGCAGAAGATCCCCGTGTTGCCCAAAAGCACGGCGGCGAGCACGCTTGGCGAGGAAGCGGAACTGCCCGGCGAGCCCTGCGTCTGCGACGGCGCCGATGCGCGGGACGAGCTTGCCGATGAGCGCGAAAGACATCAACGCCCATACCGCGACGAAGACGAAAGCGGCGCGCCAGCTCACGAGCCCGGCGAGCAGCGTGCCGAAGGGGACGCCGAGCGTGTTCGCGAGCGTCTGGCCGAGGACCATGACGGCGACGGCCTGGTTCTCTCGGCCCTTCTCGGCCATGGCCTTGGCGGCGATGGTCGCGGTACCGAAGAACGCGCCGTGGGGCATGCCCGAGATGAAGCGCGCCACGGTGAGCGTGGCCGCGTCGGGCGCGAGCGCCGCCATCGCGTTGCCTGCGCAGCACAGCAGCATGAAGGCCATGAGCAGGCGCTTCGGCTCGATCCGGTGGCCGAACACGAGGATGAGCGTGCCGAAGCACACGCCGACGGCGTACGCGGATATGAACCCGCCCGCCTCCGGTACCGTCACCCCGACCCCGGCGGCGATGTTCGTGATGATCCCCATGACGAGAAACTCGGCAAACCCCAAGGCAAACGAGCCTGTTGCGAGCGCGATCAGCCCTTTTTTCATAGATGACTCCCCCTACGAGCGCAAACGAACCCGAGCGAGTATACGACCAACACTGGGTGACAGTCATTGCGTGCAGCTTTCTGGGACACCCATCACGCAATGACTGTCACCGGCTGATGGGTGGCAAATAATGCTGCACGCAATGACTGTCATCCAGTGATGGGCGGGTTGGGGCCGCGCGGCGATAAGTGCGCGGATCTGGGGCGGGTTCAACCTATACTTCGTTCATACGGATTCGGTACCGCGGCCATCGGAGCAGCCATGCCCTACATCGAGTTCAGCAACGTCGTGCGCAGCTATGGCGAGGGGACGGCGAAGATCAACGCCCTCGACGGTGCTTCTTTCCAGGTGGAGCGCGGCGAGCTCGCCGTGATCCTCGGCCAGTCAGGCGCGGGTAAGACCACGGCACTGAACATCCTCGGCGGCATGGACCGCGCGACGTCGGGCGGCGTGATCGTCGGCGACCGCGACATCAGCGACGCCACGGAGGACGAGCTCGTGGACTTCCGTCGCGCGGACGTGGGCTTCGTCTTCCAGTTCTACAACCTTGTCCCCAATCTGACCGCGCTCGAGAACGTCGAGCTCGCGGCCCAGATTTGCCCCGACTCGCTCGACGCGGAGGAGACCTTGGGCAAGGTCGGCCTGTCCGGGCGCCTCGACAACTTCCCGGCCCAGCTTTCCGGCGGCGAGCAGCAGCGCGTCTCCATCGCCCGCGCCTTGGCAAAGAACCCCAAGCTCCTGCTCTGCGACGAGCCTACGGGCGCGCTCGATTACCAGACGGGAAAGCAGATTCTTCAGCTTCTGCAGGACACCTGCCGCCGCGACGGCATCACCGTCGTCATCGTCACGCACAACGCGGCGCTGGCGGACATGGCCGACCGCCTCATCCGCTTCAAGAGCGGCCGAGTCACCCAGATGACCACGAACGCGAGCCCGCTGCCGATCTCGCGGATCGAGTGGTAGCCGATGACCGCCGTAGGAAAGAAGGGCGCGCGCGAGCTCCGAGCGAACGATCCCCGGGCGAGCGGTCCCCGCGCGCGCAAGCGCCGCGTGGGCAACGCCTTCGCGCTCGGGACCCTGCGCACGGTGCGCGGCACGCTCAAGCGCTTCATCGCGCTCGCTGTGATCTGCCTGCTGGGCGTGACGATGATCGTGGGCCTGCGCGCCGCCTGCCTCGACCTGCGGCAGTCCGCCGATGAGTTCTTCGACGCGCAGCATCTCTTTGACGTGCGCGTCCAGTCGACGCTCGGCCTCACAGACGACGACGTCGCCGCGCTCGCGGGCACCGAGGGCGTGGAGCGCGCCGAGGGCGGCTGGACCGAGACCGTCTACACGACCGTCGGCTCCGGCTCTTCAAAGGCCGAGGTCCGCGCGCTTTCCGACGACGGCCTGAACGAGCCGCGCGTGCTCGAGGGCGAGCTACCCACGAGCGCAGACGAGGTGGCCGTGACCAGGCGCTATGCCGCGGAGACGGGCGTGGGGGTGGGGGATGCCGTGACCTTCCGCAGCGCCGCGGACTCCGATTCTCAGAGCAGCAAGGAAGGCGACGACGCCCAGAAGGACGCGGCCGGATCCGACTCCAGCTCCGATGAGCTCTCCATTGACCTCGACGACGACTCCGCCGACGCCGAGTCGGAGCCCATCTTCGCGCGCAAGGAATACCGGATCAGCGCCATCGTGCTCGACCCGCAGGACATCAACGCGGGCGAGGGCACAATGTCGTTCCGCGCGAGCGGCGGCGCGCAGTACGCCTTCTTTGTCACGAAGGACAACGTGCAGGCCGACGTCTATACCGTGGCCTACCTCTCCGTCGAGGGCGCCGAGGTGCCGCTGTGCTACTCCGACGAGTACGAACGCCTGGTCAGCGATGTAAAGAAGCGCGTCGACGACGCTCGCGAGGAGCGCCAGCGCGCCCGCGGCGAGTCTGTCCGCGCCGACGCGAACGCGACCATCGACGACGCCGAGGACGAGGCGAACGCTAAGCTCGCCGATAGCCAGCGCGAGATCGACGATGCCCAGGCCGAGCTCGACGACGGCCGCGCCCAGCTCGAGGACGGCAAGGAGCAGCTCACGCTCCAGGAGGCTCTCGCCGTGCGCCAGATGGACGACGCGCAGGCGCAGATCAGCGCCGGCTTGGCTCAGCTCAACCAGAAGGCCGTCGAGATCGACGCCAACGAGCCGCAGGTCCAGGACGGTATCGCTCAGGTTGAGGACGGCATCAGGCAGATCGAGGACGGCATCCGGCAGCTCGACGAGGGCATCGCGACCGCCGGCTCCGACCAGACGCGCGCGGCCGCCGTCACGCAGGCCGAGCAGGCGGCCGCAGACGAAGTTGCAAAGAAGTTCGCCGAGGGCCGCTCCCAGGTCCCCGACTACGAGCACATCGACGACAACGTCACGGCGCTCGAGGCGGGCGTCGCACAGGCGACCGCTGCCCTCGAGCAGCTCAAGCAGATGGACCCGCCCGCACCGGAGGAGCAGCTCCAGCAGGCGGAGGCCCAGGTCGCGCAGCTCCAGGAGCAGCTGACCCAGCTCAAGGCTGCGAAGGAGCAGCTCTCGCCCGAGGCGGAGGAGACTGCGACCGCCCAGGCGAAGCAGCAGGCCGCCGACGCGGCGGACAAGGCCATCGACGACAAGGTCGCTGAGCTCTCCCAGACGAAGTCCGGGCTCGAGTCCCAGCTCGCCGACCTCACCGGCAAGCGCGACCAGCTCTTCTCGGCACGGGCGCAGCTCGAGGCCGGCCGCGCGCAGATCGCGTCCGCCCGCGCCCAGCTCGCCGATGCGCAGGCCACGCTCAACGCCAACCGCGCGAAGGCGCTCGCCCAGATCTCGGACGCCCGCGCGACCCTGCGCCAGAAGGAGGGCGAGCTCAACGACGGCGCCGCCCAGCTCGCCGACGCCCGCGCGACACTCGAGTCCAAGCGCTCCGAGGCCGCGCAAAAGATCGCCGACGCCCGTGCCAAGGTCGCCGACATCGACGATCCCACCTGGTACGTGCAGGACCGCGGCAGCCTCTCCAGCTACTCATCGGTCGAGTCCGACGCCTCGTGCATCGAGGTCCTGGGCACGGTGCTGCCCATCGTCTTCTTTGTGGTGGCGATCCTGATCTCGCTGACCACCATGACGCGCATGGTCGAGGAGGAACGCGGGCTCATCGGCCTGTACAAGGCGCTCGGCTACTCGCGCGGCCGCATCCTGTCCAAATACGTCGCCTACGCGGGCTCGGCGTGCCTGATCGGCGGGATCATCGGCGATTTCGTCGGGTTCATCGTGCTGCCGGCGATTATCTTCACGATCTTCTCGACGATGTACGCGCTGCCGGCGTTCACCTACCACCTCGATGCTGTCTACGCGGTCGCCGCAATCGTGCTCTTCATGCTCGGCATCGTCGGCGCCACGGCCACGACCTGCGTGAAGGAGCTCCGCGAGTCGCCCGCCTCGCTCATGCGCCCGAAGGCCCCGAAGGCCGGCAGCCGCATCCTGCTCGAGCGCATCCGCCCCGTCTGGAGTCGCCTGAGCTTTCTCAACAAGGTCACAGCGCGCAACATTTTCCGTTACAAGCGCCGCTTCCTCATGACGGTCTTCGGCATCGCGGGCTGCGTCGCGCTGCTCATCTGCGGCTTCGGCATCCGCGACACGGTCCTCTCGCTGCCTGAGCGCCAGTACGGCAAGGACGGCGGCGCCATCCGCTACGACCTTGTGGCCGCGAGCAGCACCTCCGACCTCGACGCCGTCGCGGACGACCTCGGTGTCCGCGAAGAGGTACGCGACCTGCAGCGCGTCCGCATCGACCAGCTCACCGTGAGCTACGGCGACGCCTCGGAGTCCGTGACGCTCTATGTGTTCCCCGACGGCGTGGACGCCTCCAGATACGTGGGGCTCGGCGACGCCTCGGGCGCCGAGGTCGCGCTCGACGACTCGGGCTGCGCCATCACAAAGAGCGCCGAGCAGGTGCTGGGCTTCGGCGCGGGCGACATCGTCCACGTGCAGGACCCGACCCTCGCCGAGTCGAACGTCGAGGTCAACGGCGTCGTCACCAACTACCTCGGCAACTCGATGTACATGAGCGAGTCGGCCTACGAGCGCTGCTTCGCAAAGAAGTGCGAGCAGAACGGGCTTCTTGCCGACCTGAACGGCGACTCCGCGGCGCAGATCGACTTTGCCGACGGGCTCACCGGCGACGAGCGGCTGCTGTCCGTCACGTCGACGGCCAAGCTCGTGCGCGACTTCTCGAGCGCCTTCACGCTCATAAACACCGTGGTCTATGTGGTCATCGTGCTCGCTGCGGCGCTGAGCTTCACCGTGGTCTTCACGCTGTCCAACACGAACATCTCCGAGCGCGAGCGCGAGCTCGCTACGATCAAGGTCCTCGGCTTCAAGCACGGCGAGGTCCACGTCTACATCAACAAAGAAACCATCATCCTCACCGGGATCGGCATCGTGGCCGGCCTGCCGCTGGGCTATGCGCTCACGCGCAGCCTCACGCTCGTGCTCAAGATGCCGTCGCTCTACTTCGACACTGTGGTCGCCTGGCCCACCTACCTCATCGCCGCGGCGCTCGCCTTCGCGTTCACCCTCATGGTCAACGCGATGACCAACCGCTCCCTCGACCGCGTCGACATGGTCGGCGCCCTCAAGTCCGCGGAGTAACGCAAAAAATAAGGAAAAAGAGGGGCAAGAAGCTGCGGATTCTTTCCCCTCTTGATTTTGTATACACGTATACTATGCACAAATTGAATCAGGTGCTGAGATCAAGGTGGACGGGGCCGACTCCCTCTCTGAGGAGGTTGGCTTATGAGCACTTCAGATCTTTTGAATCTGCTGTCACTCGTAATCGCGGCAATTGGACTCGGCTTCATGATCGGCCGACGAAAATAGCTGCCCCCGCATAAGCGGAAGCGGCCACTTCCATCCACTTACACAATTCAAAAAGTGGAGTCGGCCAAACCCGTGGCACCGGGTGCCGTCCGTCTTGATAATAGCACCTGATGATGCCGGATGGCCCGCACCAAGCAGGCGCTTTCCGGTGTTACTGTATACACAGAAAGGATGGACATGGCAGGTACGGTTGTGGTGTCCGCTCGCATCGACGAAGCGACCGCCGCCCGCGCAGCGGCGCGCATCAAGGCGGAAGGGCTCACGGTCGGCGAGGTGATCAAGCGCTTTTGGAGACAAATCGCCGCTGGCGGTGAGCTCCCAAAGGAAGAAACCGATGAATCGGTCGACATCCTAGGGGAGTTCCACAGGTTCCAAGAGAGCCTTCCCGAGGCCGATCCGTGGTTGCTTGACCTCAAGGATGAGCAGGTAAACGGAGTGGGCGTGAGCCACCATGCCTAGGCGTTCAAATTACCGCCTGCTCTTTGGCCTGGACATTCTCTTGGATTTGGTCTGCGAAGGCCGGCCGCAGCATGCGGAGGCAAACAAGGTGATCGAGCTATGCAACGGCGAGGGAGACATGGGCTTCGTCGCGGCGGCATCGCTAAAAGACGCATATCGCATTTTCTGTAAACAATATGGTGAGGAAAGCGCGAGGCGAGCAGTTGGATTCTTGATGAACCTCCTCATCATCGTCCCGTTGTCTGCCGAGGAATGCGATATTGCGCTTCGCTCAGATGAGCCCGACTTCGGGGATGGGCTTATCCGCGCCTGCGCCGAGCTGAACGATATCGACTTTATCCTCACTCGGAACGAGTCCGCGTTCGCGCACTCGAAGATTCGCTCCCTCGACTGCGCAGATTATCTCGAGATTGCTTGCAACGGGGACTGAGGCGCCCGACCAGCTATACTCAACAGTAGTGCTGTGACTGACGGGTATACGCGGGCAACCGCGGGGGAGCAGCGCGAACATACTCAGTGCCGACCGTCTGGGCAAGCCGTTCTCTGTGCAGGGGTGGGCTTGCCTTATTTTTTGGCGGCCGATCGCGCACGGGGAGGCGGCTCATCACCGAAAGGATGTGCCGATGCAGGACCTTTGCGAGCTTTTGGCCAGCAACCCGTACCCCGGGCGCGGGATTGTGGTGGGCAAGGACGTCGTCTACTACTGGATCATGGGCCGCAGCGTGAACTCGCGTAATCGCGTCTTCGTCCCCACCGACGACGGAATCCGCACGCAGGCGCACGACCCGGCGTTGCTCGAGGACCCGAGCCTGATCATTTATCGACCCGTGCGCACCATGGGCAAGAAGCTCGTCGTCACGAATGGCGACCAGACTGACACCATCGTCGACGCGGGGAGCTTCCGCGACGGTTGCATGGCCCGCGAGTTCGAGCCCGACGCGCCGAACTTCACCCCGCGCATCAGCGCCGTCGTCAACGAGGACGACTCGTTCGAGATCTCCATCCTCAAGCACCAGGCCAACGGCCGCTGCCTGCGCGAGTTCTTTGCGTACGAGGGCGCCGACGAGGGCGTGGGCTACTTCATCAGTACCTACCAGGGCGACGGCGACCCGCTGCCGACCTTCGCCGGCGAGCCCCTCGAAGTCGTGCTGCCCGCCGACCCCGCCGACGTCTGGCGCGCCCTCGACGCCGACAACAAGGTGAGCCTCTACGCCAAGCTCGGCGCCGACGTCCGCATCTTCAACAAGCATCTGGGCGATTAGCGAGGTTTTGTTCTGCGCTCGCGAGTGCGGGGAGACGCATCCGTGGGCGCAGTTCCGCATGAGCCGGACGCGACTTGATGTCGCGTCCGTGCGAAAAGGACTGTCTGAGCACCGCGGATGCGTCTCCCCGCACCCCCTAAAAGAGGAGATCCCTTGAACGAACTCGAGCTCAAGTACGGCTGCAACCCCAACCAGAAGCCCTCCCGCATCTACATGAAGGACGGCTCCGACCTGCCCGTGACCGTGCTGTGCGGCAAGCCCGGCTACATCAACTTCCTCGACGCCCTCAACTCTTGGCAGCTCGTGCGCGAGCTCAAGGAGGCCACGGGCCTGCCCGCCGCAGCGAGCTTCAAGCACGTGAGCCCCGCCGGGGCCGCCGTGGGCCTACCGCTCTCCGAGGTGGACAAGCAGATCTACTTCGTCGACGACGAGGGCGAGCTTTCCCCGATCGCCTGCGCCTATATCCGTGCCCGCGGCGCCGACCGCATGAGCTCCTACGGCGACTGGGCCGCGCTCTCCGACGTCTGCGACGAGCGCACCGCGCGCTATATCAAGCACGAGGTCTCCGACGGCATCATCGCCCCCGGCTATACCCCCGAGGCGCTCGAGATCCTCTCGGCAAAGAAGGGCGGCAAGTACAACGTCGTCCAGATCGACCCTGGCTACGTCTGCCCGGCGACCGAGACCAAGGACGTCTTTGGCATCACCTTCGAGCAGGGGCACAACTTCTTTAAGATCGACGACGAGCTGCTCAGCGACGTCGTGACGGTAAATAAAGACATCCCTGATGCCGCCCGCCGCGACATGATCGTCTCGCTGATCACGCTCAAGTACACGCAGTCGAACTCCGTCTGCTACGTCAAGGACGGCCAGGCCATCGGCGTGGGCGCCGGCCAACAGAGCCGCGTCCACTGCACGCGCCTCGCGGGCAACAAGGCCGACACCTGGTATCTGCGCCAGCACCCGAAGGTGCTCGGCCTCAAGTTCGTCGACGGTATCCGCCGCGCCAACCGCGACAACGCCATCGATGTCTACATCTCCGACGAGCACGACGATGTGCTGGCCGAGGGTGAGTGGCAGAAGTGGTTCGCCCAAAAGCCCGAGGTCCTCACCCGCGAGGAGAAGGCCGCTTGGATCGCCACGCAGACCGGCGTGACGCTCGGCTCGGACGCCTTCTTCCCCTTCGGCGACAACGTCGAGCGCGCCCACAAGTCCGGCGTGACCTACATCGCCGAGCCCGGCGGCTCCATCCGCGACGACAACGTGATCGAGACCGCGGACAAGTACGGCATGGCCATGGCCTTCACCCACATGAGGCTGTTCCACCACTAGCGCGCGATAGCCTGAGGGCGCGACAACTAGTAGGGGCGGGCACGAATCATCCGAAATCGACTCGGATGATTCGCGCCCGCCCCTTAGCTTCCGCCCCCCATTCCGTACCTGAGAAAGCCGTTAAGTATTGACGAATGTGGACGGTGAAATTTAACGCATCGATTTGCTTAACGGGTCAAGCGCGCTTAACGCGCGTCGGTGCGTCTCTTCTTGCTGTGCGCCTAAGCGGC
>NZ_DAWEMK010000006.1:15931-42488 GCF_052362415.1 Paratractidigestivibacter sp.
GAGGATCCCCAGGTGCTCGAGCAGGATCTTGAGGCCTATGAGGATGAGGACCACGCCGCCGACGATGCTCGCGGGCTTCTCGTAGCGCGAGCCGAAGAAGTTGCCCACAAAGACGCCGGCAATGGTGAAGCAGAAGGTCACGACGCCGATGATCAGGATGGACGGCACGATGTCGACCGCCAGCGCGGCGAACGAGATGCCCACGGCCAGCGCGTCGATGGACGTGGCGACGGCCAGGATGAAGAACTCGCCGAGGTCGATCTTGTCCGCCGGCTTGCCGTCGTCCTCGCCCTCCTCGTCGTGGAGCGCCTCCCAGAGCATCTTGCCTCCGATGACGGCAAGAAGCACGAACGCGATCCAGTGGTCGATCGGCGAGATGAGCCATAGGAACTGGCTGCCCAGCGCCCAGCCGATGAGCGGCATCAGCGCCTGGAACCCGCCGAAGAACAGCGCCAGCGCGAAGGCGACCTTCAGGTTTACCTTCTTCATGCCAAGGCCTTTGCAGATGGACACGGCGAACGCGTCCATCGACAGCCCGACCGCGATGAGCAGCAGCTCAACGATACCCATGAACCTCTCCGTTCAGTTACTGCTGCGCGCGGAGTCAAAAAAAGAGACCCCCGCACAGCACCCCATGATGCCGTACGTGAGTCTCGTTCATTAAGGCAAGCCAGGCTCCGGCCGTCCCGCGGCCATTCGCCAGTATGTTGACTTGCCGCACGCGGTCCCAGCCGCCTGCGACTACTCCCTCAAGTACTGAGGAAGAAGAATAACACAGGGCGGCGCCGCGGCGGGGCAGTGCCGGCGCGCCCTGTGTTTCGCTTGCAAAAACTGCGGGTTTTCGGCTTGCGCTTTAGCGTGCTAAAGCGGTATAGTCCTTCTCGTCACTTTAGCGTAGTAAAGCGCCTGCCACCCCTCGGCCCTCGAGCAGGCGCAAGGGAAGGGGATCCCCATGAAGCTCTCGATGAACCGCCGCGAGTTCCTCGCCGCCTTCGGCACCGTCGCCGCCTCCGCCGTCCTCGCCGGCTGCGGCGGGTCCAACGCCTCCGCCGGAGCCGCCGGCTCCGCCTCCAAGGACTCCGGCGCCGCCGACGACAAGTCTGCCACCGCGACCAAGAAGCTCATCGTCGGCTTTGACTCCGCCTACCCGCCCTACGGCTACGTCGGCGACGACGGTCAGTACACGGGCTTCGACCTCGAGCTCGCCCAGGAGACCGCGAAGCGCAACAGCTGGGACGTACAGCTCGAGCCCATCGACTGGGACGCCAAGGACACCCTCATGGACTCCGGCGCCATCAACTGCATCTGGAACGGCTTCACCGTCGAGGGCCGCGAGAACGACTACACATTCTCCGGCAACTACATGATCAACGCCCAGGTCATCGTGGTAAAGAAGGGCGCCGGCATCACCGACTTCGCCGGACTCGCGGGCAAGACCGTCATTACCCAGACCGACTCGGCAGCCTACGAGGTCCTTGCCGGCGACGACGCTGCCAAGGCCGACGTGGCCGCGACCTTCGCCTCGCTCGAGACCATCGGCGACTACAACACCGCCTTCATGCAGCTCGAGTCCGGCGCCGTCGACGCCGTGGCGTGCGACCTCTCCATCGCTGCCTATCAGCTCGCCGCCAAGCCCGACGCCTATCAGCAGCTCGACGAGAAGCTCTCCGAGGAGCACTATGCGGTCGGCTTCAAGAAGGGCGACGAGGCCACGGCCGACACCGTGACCGAGACCCTCAAGGCCATGGACAAGGACGGCTTCGTCAAGGACCTCTGCGAGAAGTACGCCGACCAGGGAATCTCCTACTCAAACTGGTGCCTGGCGTAGAATCTTTGACCGTTGACGCATCGGGCGCCGCCGCCTCGCGCAGGCGACGGTGCCCTTCGGATGTAGAAAGGGGAGCGCGTTGGACCTTCTGACTATGACGGGCATGCTGGGGCAGGGCTTCCTCGTGAGCCTGCAGATCTTCGCCTTCACGCTCGTTGGCTCGTTGCCGCTGGGCATGCTCGTGGCCTTCGCGCGCATGAGCAAGTTCAAGCCGCTCGCGCTTCTTGCCCGCGCGTACATCTCGATCATGCGCGGCACGCCGCTGATGCTGCAGATGTTCGCGATCTACTTCATGCCGTACTACGTGTTCGGCATCAGCCTGACCACGGACAGCAAGTGGTACGCGACGATCGTGGCGTTCATCATCAACTATGCCGCTTACTTCGCCGAGATCTACCGCTCCGGCATCCAGTCCATCCCGCGCGGCCAGTACGAGGCGGCCGAGGTCCTGGGCTACTCGGGCTCGCAGACCTTCATGCGCATCGTTCTTCCGCAGGTCGTCAAGCGGATCCTGCCCGCCGTGACGAATGAGGTCATCACGCTCGTCAAGGACACCTCGCTCGCGTTCTCCATCGGCGTCATCGAGATGTTCACCGTCGCCAAGCAGCTCGTGGCCTCTCAGGTCAGCATGGCGCCCTTCATCATCGCCGCGGCCTTCTACTGGGTCGCGAACTTCGTCATCGACATCGTCGCCGGCCGCGTCGAGCGCCGCCTGAACTACTACCACGACTAATGATGAAAAGGGACAGTCCCTTTTCGTCATTTTGAGGAGATCCTATGGCAGAGAACAAGAACGGCGCGCCGGTGGTCGCGGTCGACCACGCGCAAAAGAGCTTCGGCGACGTGCAGGTCCTGCGCGACATCTCGCTGACGGTCAACCCCGGCGAGGTCGTGGCCATCATCGGCCCGTCGGGCGGCGGCAAGTCCACGCTGCTGCGCTGCATGACGCTGCTCGAGCGGATGGACGCGGGCAATCTTAGCTACGGCGACCTGGCCATTTGCCGTGACGGCGTCTATGGCGATAAGCCCACGCTCGCCGAGGCGCGCTCACGCTTCGGCCTCGTGTTCCAGAACTACAACCTCTTCCCGCACTTCTCGGTGCTTAAAAACGTGATGGACGCGCCGATTTGCGTCCAGAAGCGCGACCGCACCGAGGTCGAGGAGCAGGCCCGCGCCCTCATCGCAAAGATGGGCCTCACCGGCAACGAGGACAAGGTCCCCTGCCAGCTCTCCGGCGGTCAGCAGCAGCGCGCGAGCATCGCCCGCGCCCTGTGCATGAACCCGCAGATCGTGTTCTTCGATGAGCCGACCTCCGCGCTCGACCCCGAGCTCACGGCCGAGGTGCTCAAGGTGATCAAGGGCCTTGCCGCCGAGGACATGACCATGGTCATCGTCACGCACGAGATGAGCTTCGCGCGCGAGGTCGCCGACCGCATCGTCTTTATGGACGGCGGCGTCATCGTCGAGCAGGGCCCGGCCCGCGAGCTCATCGATAACCCGCGCGAGGAGCGCACGCGCGCGTTCTTGGCCCAAAGGGGCGCGTAGGGGCGCGGCACTCGGCGCGCTACTCACGCCGCGACAGCTCCGAAAAACCCTTAGATCAAGCCGAAGTGCTCGAGCGCGGTCGCCACGCCGTCCTCGGCGGCGGTATCCGTCACGTAATCGGCGTGCTCCTTGACGTTGTCGTGCGCGTTGCCCATCACGACTGCGACGTCGGCCTCGTCGAGGATCGCGAGGTCGTTCTCGGAGTCGCCGAAGGCGTAGACGCGCGACGGCCGGAAGGGCAGCGCATCGATGAAGGCGCGGCCTCCGATACCCTTGCTCGTGCCGGGGATCGCCAGCTCGTGATACCCGCCGCCGACGTTCATGTAGTGGTAGCTCCCCATGAGGAACTCGCTTGACCGGCAGGCCGCGAGGCTCGTGTCGATGAAGTCGATCTTCCCGAAGTCCATGCGCCCGCCGGCGGCCTCGTACTGCTCGATGGTCTGGGCGCCGGGGATGGCGCGACGCAGGTCGGAGGCCTCGGCGTCGCCGTAGACGAGCGCGCAGCCGTAGGTCCCCTCGATGAGCGCCTCCATGCCGATGCGGTGCATCTCGGCGACGGTGCGCGCAAAGACATCGCGGTCGATGGTCCGGTCGTAGACGACTTTCTTGCCATAGACGACGTGCGTGCCGTCGAGGGTGACGGCGCCGGCGAATGGGCACGAGGCCATCAGGTTCGTGATGCCCAGGACGCTGCGCCCGGTGCAGACCGCGGCGACGTTGCCCGCGCCGACGAAGCGCCGGATGGCGTCGACGACCCGCGGGCGCGGAGCATCGGTCGGCCCTGTGACGGGGTCGCGGTACGTGAGCGTACCGTCGACGTCGAAGAACGCGACAACTGGGTTGGGCATGGGGTTCCTCCTGGGGTTTGCAGGGCGCGGGGTTTCTTGGCGGAGGCGGTCGGTGCGTGGCAGTGTTTGGGGCGCGGCAGCGCTTGGGGCGTGCCGACGCCCGCCGCCTTCGACGTTACAGACAGGCCGCGGCGATGCGGGTCTTGAGCTCGTCAATGCCCTGGCCGGTCTGGGCGCTGGTGATGATCATCTGGTCGCGCGGGACCTCGAGCTGGCGGGACAGCAGCGCTGCCTGCGAGTTCTGCTTGCCGCGGCCGAGCTTGTCGCCCTTGGTGAGGACGACGAGGTAGGGGAGGCCGGCGTCCTGGAGGAAGCCGATCATCTGCTGGTCGAGCTTCTGCGCCTCGTGACGGATGTCCACGAGCGAGAGCACGAGGTTGAAGCTGCGCTCAAGCTCGAAGTAGCCGCCGATGAGCTCGCTCCAGCGCTCCTTCTCGGCCTTGGAGACGCGTGCGAAGCCATAGCCGGGCAGGTCGACGAAGGTGATGCCGTCGACGTCAAAAAAGTTGACGTTGCAGGTTTTGCCCGGCGTGGACGAGACCTTGACGAGATTCTTGCGCCCAAAGAGCTTGTTGAGCAGGGACGACTTGCCCACGTTCGATCGGCCGGCCACGCTGACCTCGGGCTGGGTGGGCTCGGGAATCTTTGTGACGTCGCCGTAGGAAGCCACGAAGCGAGCGAGCTGGTAATTGATGGAGGCCATGGGGGTCCTTTCGCGCGGGTTCAACCTGCATATTCTACCAGCGGTTTCCGTGTGGCAAGAAGCCCGCCCCGCCCGAAGGCACGAATTCTAGACAAGCCCGGGGCGTGGCGGGTGCCGTGGCGGAAATCGCCGATATGGCACGCGAGATGGGGAGAGGCGCGGCCCGCGGCACAGGGGGCGGCGCTGCGCGTGGCGAGAATCGCCGCTGTGGCACGGCACGTGGCAAGAATCGCCGCCGTGGCAGGGAATCGCGTGCTACAGCGCCCTTCTTTGCAACAGGTTGTGCCACAGCGCCTCTTTTTGCAACGGGTTGTGCCACAACGGCATTTTTTCGCTACGGGCTGTGCCAAGGCGGGCCTTTTGCTGCGCGCGATATCGCGGCGCGCAGGCTCGAGGAGAAGCTCAGCCCCGTGCCCGGGGGAGCGCCCTCGCGCCGATCACGGCTTGCGCCGCCAAGGCGATCCCCGCCGCGAGCCACAGCGCGAGGTAGCCGCCCGCCCCGATGACGGAGCCGCCGATCACGCTGCCCACGCCGCCGCCGGCAAAGACGCCGAGACCTATGAGCCCGGTGCAAAGCCCCGCGCGGCCCGGGCCCACGTCCATGGAGAGCGCGACGAGCGTCGGCTGCACGAGGATGTAGCCGAGGCCGAGGCATGCCGCCGCGATGAGCGCCGGTGCCCAGGAGCCGGTGAGCGTCGAGGCAGCAAGAAGCGCGCACGCAGCGATGCCCGAGACCTCGCCGACGAGGATGACGCCGGCCTGCCCGCGCGCGGCGCCGATGCGGCCCGAGAGACTGCCGCCGGCAAGGCACGCGAGGCCGTAGAACATCATGAGCAGACCCGCTTGTGTGGACGCAAGGCCGCACTTTTCGGCGAGGAAGGTTCCCATGAAGCCATAGACGCCCAAGTAGATGATGCCGGTCGAGCACGCGATGAGAAACACGGCGCGCCCGGGGCCAAAGAACGTGCGCGTTGCTTGCACAAGGAACGCGGCGGGGCGGAACGGCTCGGCCTGCGCCGCTCCGCGCTTCTCTCCGACTCCGCGAAGGCGCATGACGCCTGCCCACGCGACCGCGCCGAGCACGCCGAAGCACACGAACGCCGCGCGCCATCCGACGAGGTCGCAGATGATGCCGCCGAGCCCCGCCGAGATCCCCTGTCCGGTGAAGGTGATGCCCATGAGCAGGCCGACCGCCCCTTGTCGGTCCTCAGTGCTCACCACGTCGCCCACCAGCGCTTGGCTCACGCTGATGATGCCCGCGGCGAAGCAGCCGGTGACGATGCGCGCGGCGATGAGGATCCCGAGCGTGGGCGCCGCCGCGCAGGCCGCGGTGCTCACGGCGAGCCCCGCGACGATGATGCGCAGGAGGCGGACGCGCCCCACGGCGTCGCCGATAGCGCCGCAGACGGGCTGGAGCAGACCGTACGGCGTGAGGTAGGCAGTGAGGATGATGGCCGCAGCGCTCGGCGCGACCGCGAGCGCTTGCGCGATGGCGGGCAGCGCCGGCGAGACGAACCAGTTGTCGGCAGCGGAGACGAGGCCGCAGAAGCCGAGGGTGACGACGATTCTCTTTTGCGCGGGGGTCATGGGCGTGTCTCCAATCAGCTGCAAACGCGGCGACGCGTGTCGCGAGACACGACCATACCACCATCGCCCCCGCTGCGTTTAGACTTGTGTGAACGAGCGCGATTGAGCGCGAACGAGCTGCAAAGAAGGGCGGTCACATGGGTGAAGAGCTGCTGCGCGAGTTCTGCGCGGAGAACGTCGAGCACGTCCCGGCGGCGATCACGGCCGGCGCAGGGCGCATCGAGCTGTGCGACAACCTGGCCGTCGGCGGGACGACGCCGTCGCACGGGGTGATCCGCGCGGCGGTCGGGATGTGCCGGCCGGCAGGCGTCGCGGTGATGTGCATGGTCCGGCCGCGCGGCGGCGACTTCGTGTACACCGAAGCCGAGGCGGGCATCATGGCCGATGACCTGCGGCACGCAGCTGAGCTGGGGGTGGACGGCGTCGTCTTCGGCTGCCTCCGCGACGGCGAGGTCGACCTGGGCCTCACCGAGCGGCTCGTGCGGCTCGCCAAGCAAGAAAGCCTCTCGGTCACGTTCCACATGGCCTTCGACGAGCTGCCGCCCGCCGCGCAGCCCGCGGCGCTTGACGCGCTGGCCGAGCTCGGCGTCGACCGGGTGCTTACGCACGGCGGCGCGGCCGGCACGCCGATGGCGGACAACACGGCGCGCCTGCGCGAGTTCGCTGATTACGCGGCCGGTCGCATAACGGTCCTGCCCGGAGGCGGCGTGACCTGGGAGAATGCCGCCGAGGTCGCGGGTGCCGTCGGCGTCTCCGAGGTCCACGGCACCCGCATCGTGCGGCTTACTACAGCCCCTTGAGCTGCTGCGGGAGAGTGCCTGCGAGCGGGGCGACGTAGCGGCGGAAATCGTCCGTCACGCCCATGCCGTCGGCGCAGATCCACTCGCGCGGGACGGGCTTGACCTTGTTCGCGACCTCGAGGACGTCGACGGTCCCGTACTCGGCGGCGTACGGCTCGTCGCCGGTGCGCGTGAGCGTGCACATGCGCACCGACTCGCCGGCCAGCGCTACGGAGACCCCGCGGCGGCCGAGCTCGAACGCCTCGTCCAGGTCGACCTCGCTCGCGCAGTGGGACGCGCAGCGCTGCAGCGTGGACAGCTCGACGGCGCGCGTCTTTACCCCGAGGCGCGCCTTGGCGACGCCGGCCAGGTAGCGGCTCGGGCCGGAGAGCTGCGCCAGGTGGCCGAACTCGTCGACGCCGGTGCCCGCGGCGACGGTCTTTTCGGCGATCAGGTGGCCGTCGGCCCCGCGGACGCCCTCGCTCATGGCGACGACCACGGTGTTCTGGTGCTCCAGCAACACCGAGATGCGCTCGATCAGCGCGTCCTCGTCGAGCGTGACCTCCGGCAGCAGCACGAGGTCGGGGCCGGCGAGGCATGCGGAGCCCGCGAGCCAGCCGGCGTCGCGGCCCATGATCTCGACGAAGGTCACGCTCTTGAGGTCGTAGACGTCGGCGTCGCGCGCGACCTCGGACACGGCGGTGGCCACGAAGCGGGCCGCGCTGCCGTAGCCGGGCGTGTGGTCGATGCCCACGAGGTCATCGTCGATGGTCTTCGGCACGCCGATAAAGCGGATGGGGGAGCCCATGCGCGCGCCCCACGCACCGAGCTTGGCGATGGTGTCCATCGAGTCGTTGCCGCCGATGTAGAGCATGGCGTCGAAGCCGTCGGCCTCGAGCTTCGCGAAGGCGTCGGCAAAGAAGCCCTCGGCCTCGGGAGCGTCGAGCGCGGGCAGCTTGAAGCGGCAGCTCCCGAGCCAGCTCGACGGGGTGCGGCGCAGCAGCGCGAGCGCGTCGTCGTCCGGCAGCGCCTCGCCGAGCGCGACCGTGCGGCCCGCGAGGTAGCCCTGGATGCCGTAGCGCATGCCGACGATCTCGGCGCCCGCCTCGCGCGCGCCCGCGACGACGCCGGCGAGGCTCGAGTTGATGGCGGCCGTGGGCCCGCCGGACTGTCCGACCAGGATGCGCTTCTTTGCGGGTGATGCTGCCATGGGGCTCCTCTCGCCGCCGGGTTCGTTTTCTATAGGATACCGCCGACCGGCCCCGACGGCGCCTTGCCGAGTCTGCCGTGGTCCCGCCCGGCGCCAGCAACGTTGGATGGCGCCTCGTCGAGACGAGCGCGGTCCTGCTCTTCGCCCGCCTCTTTATAAACAAAGTAACCGTGTTCGGTAATAAACTCATCGAATGAGGGTATTCATTTATGTGTATGTGTTGCCGTGGGGCCTATGTGCCCAGTCGGCGCACCCCTAACAACCAGCGAATGTGAGACGCCCCTGCAGCAGGGGGCGCCCGTCTCCCGCTCGCGCGTCGCACGAAACGAGGGACATGAAACACTGGAACACCCCTGTCTTGGAAGTCATCGAGAGCCTGGGCACGTCCGCCCGGGAGGGCCTGGCGCCGGATGAGGTCGCCCGCCGCCTGGCGAAGACCGGGCCCAACGCCTATCGGCAGGCGAAGGGCGAGAGTCTCGCATCCCAGGTCCTGCGCCAGTTCAAGGATGTATCGAACATCATCCTCCTCGTGGCGGCGGCGCTGTCCTTCGCGCTCGCCGCGCGCGAGGGCTCGGGATTCCTCGAGCCGCTGGTGATCGTGGCCATCATCGTGCTGAACATGGTGCTCGCTGTCACGCAGGAGCGCGGCGCCGAGCGCGCCCTCGAGGCACTCGCGGACCTCAACAGCCCCACGTGCCTGGTGCTGCGCGGCGGCTCCCGCATAGAGATCGACACGGCCGACGTCGTGCCGGGCGACGTCCTCGTCCTCAAGACGGGAGACCTCGTGGCGGCGGACGCCCGCCTCGTCGAGGCGACGGGACTCGCCGTGGACGAGTCCTCCCTTACCGGGGAGTCGGAGGCGGCGGAGAAGGACGCCTCGGCCTTGCCCGAGGAGGACGCCGCCATCGGCGACCGCTCGAACATGGTCTTCTCCGGCTGCCTGGTCACGGCCGGCAACGCGACGGCGGTGGTCACGGCCACGGGCATGGAGACCGAGATGGGGCGCATCGCGGGCTACCTCAACGAAACCCAGAGGATGCAGACGCCGCTCCAGCTGCGCCTCGTCCGCGTCGTGCGCGCCATCAGCGCCGTCGCACTGGCCGCCGCGGCGATCCTGCTCGCCACGGGCCTCCAACAGGGCGAGGAGTTCTGGGCGATGGTGCTCGCAGCAGTGAGCCTCGCCGTGGCCGCCGTGCCCGAGACGCTGCAGCTCATAGTCACGCTTTCGCTCACGCAGGGCGTCCACAACATGGTCGGTAAGCACGCGCTCATCCGCAAGCTGCCGGCGGTCGAGACCCTGGGCTCCGTGAGCGTTATCTGCTCGGACAAGACGGGCACCCTCACGCAGAACCGCATGAGCATCCGGCGCATGTGGGCGGCGGCACCCTACCTCCCCGTGAGCGTTCCCGTGGCGGTCGACGGCGCCGTGGAGGGCGTGGCCGAGCTCGACCTGCTGCACAAGCTGGCGCTGGCCAGCAACGCCGCCATCGAGCCCGATGGCGAGGGCGGCTCCCGCATCGTGGGCGACGCCACCGAGACCGCCATCGTGCGCCTGCTCACGGAAGGCGGGGAGACTCGGGAGCAGCTCCTCGCGGAGCGGCCCCGCGTGGGCGAGGTGCCGTTCTCCTCTGCCCGAAAGATGATGACGAGCGTCCATGAGCTCCCGCAGGGCGGCTACCTGGTGCTCACCAAGGGCGCCTTCGACCGCCTGCCGTTCGCGCCGGCCCCCGCCGAGGAGCTCGCGCGGCGCCAGGAGGCCCACGACAGCTTCGCCGCGGATGCCCTTCGCGTCATCGCGCTGGGGAGCCGCGTGGTGGAGGAGCTCCCCGCCAGCGGCGACCTCGAGGAGCTCGAGCGCGACCTTACGTTCGAGGGGATCGTGGGCATCATCGACCCGCCGCGCCCGGAGGCGCGCGACGCCATCGAGACCGCCCGCCGCGCGGGCATCCACACCGTCATGATCACGGGCGACCATGCCGCCACGGCCGCCGCCATCGCCCGGCAGATCGGCCTCATTGGCGAGAAGGGCTCCGTGGTAACGGGCAAGCAGCTCGCCGCAATGTCTGACGAGGAGCTCGTCGCCAACGTGCGCGCCTACTCCGTCTACGCGCGCGTCTCGCCCGAGGACAAGATCCGCATCGTGGAGGCCTGGCAGGAGCAGGGCGAGGTCGTGAGCATGACGGGCGACGGCGTGAACGACGCGCCGGCGCTCAAGGCGGCAGACGTGGGCGTTGCCATGGGCGCGGCCGGCACCGAGGTCGCCAAGGCCGCGGCGGACATGATCCTCACGGACGACAATTTCGCGACCATAGTGGACGCCGTGCGCGAGGGCAGGAACGTCTTCTCCAACATCAGGCGCACGGTTTACTTCTTGATCAGCTGCAACCTCTCCGAGATCGTGGTGATGCTGGGGGCGCAGCTCGCGGGCTGGGGCACGGCGCTCACGCCCGTCATGCTGCTCCTGATCAACGTCCTGGGCGACGGCATCCCCGGCCTGTGCCTTGCCAAGGACACCTCAGACGAGCGCATCATGCGCCGTAAGCCCATCGGCCGCACCGAGAGCTTCTTCTCGCAGCTGGTCGTCAGGGCGACCCTGCAGCAGACGGTGGCGTTCGCCGCGGTGGGGCTGCTGGCGTTCTGGCTGGGGTGCTTCGTTGAGATCCCTGGCGCCGTGGCCGCGGGGCTCGGCGTGGGCCAGACCATGTGCTTCTTTGTGGTGGCGCTCTCGAGCGTGCTGCACGTCTTTACCGTGCGTAGTCGTGGCTCGGTGTTTACCCGCGCAGTGAGCGATAACATGCCGCTGGTCTGGAGCGCCGTCGCCATGGCCGCGGTCTTCTCGCTGCTCGTGCTGGCCGAGCCCGTGGGGCGCGTCTTCGGCATGGTGGGCCTGGGCTGGGAGCGCTGGGCGCTCTCGGTGGCGCTCGCCGTGGTGCCCACGCTGGTCGCCGAGGTCTTCAAGCTCTGGGAGAACCGGCACGAGACGTGGCTCTACCGCAGCCGGCTGGTGCGCCACCAGTCCATGGGCGAGGAGTAGGGCGGAGGCAGGCCGGAAAGAAGGGCTGCGGCAAGCCGCAAAGCAAAGTGGCGACGGGCTTCAAGGCGAGGCGAGGTCCGCGAAGCAAGACGGCGATCGGCTGCAGAGAAGGGCGGCCCGGGGGTCTCCAACCCTCGGGCCGCCTTCGCGCTGTATGCAGCGTACCTTTCCGATGCCGCGCGCGGGGCCGGTCCGCGTCCTTCTTGCCTACGCGATGTTGTAGAAGGCTGCCTTCTGGAGGTACGCGGCGGAGTCGCCCAACGCGTCCTCGATGCGCAGGAGCTGGTTGTACTTGGCCACGCGGTCGGTGCGGGCGGGCGCGCCCGTCTTGATCTGGCCGGCGTTCACGGCGACGGCGAGGTCGGCGATGGTGGTGTCCTCGGTCTCGCCGGAGCGGTGCGAGACCACGGCGGCGTAGCCCGCGCGCTTAGCCATCTCGATGGCGTCGAGGGTCTCGGTCAGGGTGCCGATCTGGTTGACCTTGATGAGGATGGCGTTCGCGGCGCCGAGCTCGATGCCCTTGGCGAGGCGCGACGTGTTGGTGACGAAGAGGTCGTCGCCGACGAGCTGGACCTTCCCGCCGATGCGCTCGGTGAGCTTCTGCCAGCCGTCCCAGTCCTCCTCGGCCAGGCCATCCTCGATGGAGATGATCGGGTAGCGAGAAACCAGGTCCTCCCAATAGTCGACCATTTGGTCGGAGGTGAGGGTGCGCCCCTCGCCCTTGAGCTCATAGAGGCCGGTTTCGCGGTTGTAGCACTCGGAGGTCGCGGGGTCCATGGCGAACATGAAGTCGAC
Organism: Paratractidigestivibacter sp.; assembly: GCF_052362415.1. Lineage (NCBI taxonomy): Bacteria > Bacillati > Actinomycetota > Coriobacteriia > Coriobacteriales > Atopobiaceae > Paratractidigestivibacter > Paratractidigestivibacter sp. Next base: position 28,261 of record NZ_DAWEMK010000006.1, read on the forward strand.
GCCGGGCGTAAAGCCGGCCGCGCGGACGGCCTCCATCAGGTAGACGAAGGGCTCGTCGTTGGTCTTGAGGTCCGGCGCGAAGCCGCCCTCGTCGCCCACGCCGGTCGAGAGGCCCGCGGCCTTGAGGGTGCCCTTGAGCGTGTGGTAGACCTGCGTGCACCAGCGAAGGGCGGTCTTGAAGTCGGGCGCGCCGACGGGCATGATCATGAACTCCTGGAAGTCCACGTTGTTGTCCGCGTGGACGCCGCCGTTCAAGATGTTCATCATCGGGACGGGCAGCGTGTGCGCGTTCGGGCCGCCGAGGTAGGCGTAGAGCGGCAGGCCGGCGGAGTCCGCGGCGGCGCGGGCGATGGCGAGCGAGCAGCCGAGGATGGCGTTCGCGCCGAAGTTACCCTTGTTGGGCGTGCCGTCGGCGTCGATCATGGCCTGGTCGCAGGCGCGCTGGTCGGTCGCGTCCATGCCGATGAGCAGGCGGGCGAGCTCGTTGTTCACGTGGCCGACGGCCTTCTGGACGCCCTTGCCCAGGTAGCGTTCCGCGTCGCCGTCGCGCAGCTCGACGGCCTCGAACTCGCCGGTCGACGCGCCGGACGGGACGATCGCGCGACCGAAGGAGCCGTCCTCGAGCGCGACCTCGACCTCGACGGTGGGATTGCCGCGGGAGTCCAGGACCTCGCGACCGTAAACCTCAATGATGCGTGCCATGGTGGGCCACCTTTCTGACGTGACTAGTTAGCCTTATCTAACTTACCGAGAGAAGTATACCTAATCTAACTCTTGCGTAAACAACCATCGGGGATTCCACCACAAGCCATTCACCTAGGGTGTACCCGTACAGAGGAGGGCGCGCCGCCGCGGCGACGAAAAAAGCGGGCCCGTTCCTGGGCCCGCAGATGAATCACGGTGTCGATGTGCTTGGGCGCCTATGCGCTATGCCATGTCCTCCAGGCGGCCATGGCGCTCGTAGCGCGTGGTGCGCGCGATGCGGTTGTGCTCGTCCACAAAGACGACGCGCGGCTGGAAGCCGTCCGCCTCCGACTCGTCCATCTGGCAGTAGCACATGATGATGACCTTATCGCCAACGGTGACGAGGTGCGCCGCGGCCCCGTTGAGGCAGATCATACCGCTGCCGCGCTCGCCGGCGATGACGTAGGTCTCGAGCCGGGAGCCGGAGTCGACATCGGCGACCTGGACCTTCTCGTACTCGCGGATGCCCGCGGCGTCCATGAGGTCCTCGTCGATGGTGATGGAGCCCACGTAGTCCACCTCCGCCTGCACGACGGTCGCGCGGTGGATCTTGCCCTTGAGCATGTTCAGAATCATATGTCGAGAAGCCCCTCTTTTTCGGCCCTGAGCTGCGGCCCGGCCGAGCCGCACGCCAATATACGGTACATCACCTGGGCCCGTGCGCCGTTTACGCGCGCATATCTCCAAAAAGTCAGCTCAGCTGCGAAGCCCGATTGCAAAGCGCCGCAGCGTACTCTTTCTCGCGGGAGAGAAGTCTTCTCTCCCGAAGAGCAGCCTTCTCTTCTCGGTTTCTCGTTGAGAGAAGACTTCTCTAAAGAAGGGCAGCCTTCTCTTCTTCGCGAGAGAGAAAGCTGCCCGTTCGCTCGGAGGCGAAGGCTGGGGGCTCACCAAGGGTGTCCCTAGAAGCTGCCTGCAATGACTGTCACCCAGTGTTGGTGGGGGGTTACAGGGAGCAGAAGAGCTCGTGGATGCGGGTGTCGTCGTCGAGCTCCGGATGGAAAGCGAACGCGAGCTGCGCGCCCTGGCGCGCGGCGACGATTCGCCCGTCCACCTCCGCGAGCGCGTGCGCCCGCGGGCCGACCTCGACGATGCGCGGCGCGCGGATGAAGGTCATCGGGACCTCGCCCGCCCCCTCGAGCCCCGCGACGGCGCGGAAGCTCCCGAGCTGCCGCCCGTAGGCGTTGCGCTCCACCTCCACGTCCATCGTGGCGAGCCTCGGGGTGCCCTTGTCGTCGTGCGCGGCGAGCCGCTCTGCCAAGAGGATCAGCCCGGCGCAGGTCGCGAGCACCGGCATGCCCTCCTCGATGCGGCGGCGCAGCGGCCCGAGCATCCCGAGCTCGGCGAGCAGCTTGCCCTGCGTGGTCGACTCGCCACCGGGCAGCACGAGCCGGTCGAAGGGCCGCTCCAGGTCGGAAGCCTGGCGGAGCTCGATGCACTTGTGCCCGAGGCGGGCGAGCATCTGCTCATGCTCGATGAAGGCGCCTTGGACGGCCAGGACCGCTATCGTGCCCGGCATCAGCGGCCCCTCTCCTCCATGATGATGCTGATCTCGTCGGCGTTGATGCCCACCATGGCCTCGCCGAGGTTCTCGGAGAGCTTGGCGATGAGCTCGGCGTCCTCGAAGTTCGCGACCGCCTTGACGATGGCCGCCGCGCGGCGCGCGGGATCGCCCGACTTGAAGATGCCCGACCCGACAAAGACGCCCTCGGCGCCGAGCTGCATCATGAGCGCGGCGTCCGCCGGGGTCGCCACGCCGCCGGCGGCGAAGTTCACGACCGGCAGCTTGCCCGCGGCGTGCACCTCGCGCACGAGCTCGACGGGCACGGCGAGCTGCTTGGCCGCTTCGAAGAGTTCGTCGTCGCGCAGGGCCACAACGTCGCGGATCTGCTTCTGGATCTTGCGCATGTGGCGCACGGCCTGCACGACGTCGCCCGTGCCGGGCTCTCCCTTGGTGCGGATCATCGTGGCGCCCTCGGCGATGCGGCGCAGGGCTTCGCCCAGGTCGCGCGCGCCGCAGACGAACGGCACGTCGAAGGCGGTCTTGTCGATGTGATACGTGTCGTCGGCAGGGGTGAGGACCTCGGACTCGTCGATGTAGTCGATCTGGATGGCCTGCAGGATCTGCGCCTCGACGATGTGGCCGATGCGGCACTTGGCCATGACGGGGATGCTCACGGCCTCCTGGATACCGCGGATCATCGCCGGGTCGCTCATGCGGCTGACTCCGCCGGCGGCGCGGATGTCGGCGGGGATGCGCTCGAGCGCCATGACTGCGCAAGCGCCCGCCTCCTCGGCGATGCGCGCCTGCTCGGGGGTGGTGACGTCCATGATGACGCCGCCCTTGAGCATCTGTGCGAGCTGGCGGTTGAGGGTCGCGCGGTCCTGCTTGGTCTGTGCCATGTGTCCTCCAAAGTCGGCTGTTCGTTTGTGTGGGTCATAGGCTAGGCGCGCGCTGGCCTTGGCAAAATACTCAGATAAGAAGAAAATCAAAGGGCCAGAATAAGGCCAGTTCTCACAGACAGGTAAGGCCAGATGCTCGACTACAATCTCCGGCAACGTGGCGAGAAGCCTCTCTACGAATACCTCTACCAGCGGATTCGCGACGATATCGTCGACGGCGCCATCGGCGCGGACGAGCACCTGCCGAGCAAGCGCTCCCTGGCGGAGCACCTCGGCGTGAGCGTCATCACGGTCGAGAACGCGTATGCCCAGCTCGTCGCCGAGGGCTACGTGTACGCGCGGCCGCGCCGGGGGTTCTACGCGAGCGCGTTGCCCGACGCGGCGGAGCGGGCGGCGGGCTTCGTGGGTATCGGCGGGGACCGCGACGTGGAGGACGCGCCGGGCGTGGCCGGCGTGCCCGGCGCCGTGGAAGTTGCGGACGCGGCGCGTGGTTCGCTGCGGCCCGCGCCGCTCACGGGTACCGCCCTCGACGCCGCGCGGCTCTGGCAGCGGGCGCTGCGCGCGACCCTCGCCTCTGAGGACGAGCGCGAGGCGTTCTCGCCGGCGCCGGCGCAGGGAACGGAGCGCCTGCGCCGCGCCATCGCCTCCCATCTGCGCGGCATCCGCGGGATCGAGGTCGACCCGGCGCGGATCGTCGTCGGCGCGGGCGCGCAGCTGCTCGACCTCATGCTCGTGCAGCTCCTCGACGCGGACAAGACCTATGCCGTCGAGGACCCCGGCTACCTGCGGCTCACGCGGATCTACCAGGCGAGCGGCTGCCGCGTGCGCCACGTCCCCATCGACTCGGAGGGGCCGGTGCTCTCCGAGCTCGCGTCCAGACAGGTTGACGTGCTGCACCTCATGCCCTCGCACCAGTTCCCTACGGGGCGCGTGACGAGCATCGCGCGGCGCTATGGGCTTCTGGCCTGGGCGGCCGACGCTCCCGGGCGCTACCTGATCGAGGACGACTACGACTGCGAGTTCCGGCTGGCGGGCAAGCCGATCCCGCCGCTCGCCGCCATCGACGCGAGCGGCCGCGTGATCTACACGAACACGTTCTCGAAGAGCCTCTCGTCGGCGCTGCGCCTGGCGTACATGGTCCTGCCGGTCGAGCTCATGGAGAAGTACAACCGTGAGCTGGGGTTTTATTCGAGCACGGTGAGCTCGGTCGACCAAGTGGCGCTGGCGCGCCTGCTCGAGAGCGGGGAGTACGAGCGGCACGTGATGCGCGTCCGCAAACGGGCGCGCACGGCGCGCGACGCGCTCCGCGAGCGGCTGGATGAGCTCGACCTAGGGGGAGAGCTCGTCATGGAGGAAGCCGACGCGGGCCTGCACTGCGTGCTCGCAGTCGCGTCGCCGCAGGGAGAGGATGAGCTCGCAGCGCGTTTGCGGACGGCCGGCGTGCCCGCCGTTCCCGTGTCCAGCTTCGCCTGGTGTGCCGAGCACGCCACGGCTCCCGACGGCCTGCGGCGCCTCGTCGTCTCGTACGAGGGCCTGGTGCTCTGAGCTGCGGGCTTCTTGTCGTGTGTTCGCCCGCCGAGAAGCCCAGCGGAAAACCCGCCGTTGCGAATAGCCTTGGGATTACGATGCGCTTGCCCAAGGTTATAGGATAACCTTGGAAATCCATCTCCGATATCCAAGGTTATACGATAGCCTTGGATAAACGAGCTCGATCCACAAGGTTAGGAGAGCCATGGGGAAGTTCGTGCGCGGGCACTGGGACTCGGAGAGCTGGTACGGCGCCAGCGGAGAATATCGCGCGTATATTCCGGATAGGCTTGCGGGCTGCCCCATCGCGCTCGATTCGGACGTCGCCGCCGAGGTCTCTGAGGCCACTGCGAGGATGGCCGAGCTCGATCTCCGCGCCGCGACGCTGACCGATACGGAGCCCCTGGCCCGTCTGCTCATGCGCTCCGAGGCCATGGGCTCATCGAAGATCGAGGGTGTGATTGCGCCCGCAAAGAAGATCCTCGAGGTCGAGGCTTTGGAGGAGCTCGGAGTCTCCCATAGGGTCGACTCCTCCGAAGCCGCCGTTCTGGCGAACATAACCGCTATGCGTTCGAGCATCGAGCGGATCGGCAAGGGCGACCGAATTTCTCTCGATCTGCTCCGGGAGATCAACAAAGACCTGCTCAAGGGTGGTCCGTTGGAAAAAGCTGGCGGCGTCGTGCGGACGATACAGAACTGGGTCGGCGGCAACGACTACTCCCCGGTGGGGGCGGCCTACGTCCCCGCCCCTCCCTCAGAGGTGGAGCCGCTGCTCGAGGACCTCGTCGCGTTCTGTAACGACGCACAGCTGCCCGCGGTCGCGAAAGCGGCGATAGCCCACGCGCAGTTCGAATCGATCCACCCGTTCGCGAACGGCAACGGGCGGACGGGCCGTGCCCTCGTGCAGATGATCTTCCGGAACGCCGGTGCGGCGACCCGGACGGTGCCGCCCGTGTCGCTCGCGCTCGCGACCGATAAACCTGCCTACATCGCCGTTCTTTCCGAATTCCGGTCTGATGACGATGCGAAGGTGGCCGAGGCGACCCAACGGCTCGTCTCTTTCTTCGCTCGTAAGGTCATCGCATCCTGCGGTATGGCAGAGACGTTCGAGCAAAGAATCGCCGTTGTTCAGGAGGGTTGGCGCCAGAAGGTGCGACCGCGTGCGAACTCGGCTGCCGACCGCCTCCTTCGGGTACTTCCCGGCAACCCGGTGGTGAGCATCGCCTCGGCCGCCAGGCTCACGGGCAGGAGCCTCGAGGCGGCGAGGCTCGCGATCGCGTCGCTGGTGGAAGCCGGTGTCCTGAGCCAGAACGCGAGGAATCGCAAGAGCAACCTCTATACCGCAGACGATGTTCTCAACGAGTTCTGCGCGCTTGAGCGCGCGCCGGGAACGCCCGGCGGCGACACCTCTGTCGCGAAGCCCGTGCGTGCGGCGCCTCAGCGGTCCTGGTAGTCCGGATAGAAAAAGCGGGGAGAAGGGCTCGGCCCTTCTCCCCGCGCATCGTCATTTGCTGCGGGCGGCGATGTCCCTGAGCTGGTCGGTCAAGAGCTCGTAGACGTCCCGGTCGCGGTCTTCGAGGCAGGCGAGGTGAGCGTCGATGGTGGCCTCGTCGCCGCGGGCGGCGGGCCCTGTGAGGGAAGCCGCGACGCCGTCCGCGGCGATGTGTTCGGCGTTGCCCAAAAAGAGCGCCGCGAGCGCTGCCTCGGCGTCCTCATGGGAAAGCCCGCAGCGCGCGAGCTCGCCGGAGGCCATGTCGTAGAGTCCGACGACCAGGTTCGACGCCATGACGGCGGAGGCGTGGTAGCGGGTCTTCGCGTCGGCGTCGATGCGCGCCACGTGGTTGCCCAGGCTACCGAGAAGCCCCTCGAGAACCTCGACCGCGGCATCGTCCCCCTCAAGGGTGAACCAGGCTCGGCTGAGCTCCTGCCAGCAATCGAACCTGCTGCTCACGGCGTAGAGCGGGTGGCACGACGCCACGACGGCCCCTGCATCGCGGCACGCGGCGAGCGCGGTGGACGGCGTTGCGCCGGAGCAGTGGGCGACGACCTTGCCGCGCAGGTCCGCGCCGCAAGCGGCGAGCTGCGCGGCCACGTTCGCGATTGCCCCGTCCGGAGTGGTAATAAATACCAGGTCAGCGGCTTGCGCGACCTCTGCGACAGTGTCGAACGCGACTCCTCCCGCAAACGCCGTGGCCTCCGCCGAGGACGCTTCCGAGCGGGAAAAGAAGCCGGCAAGGCTCGCCGACCCGTCTTCGCGCAGGTAACGCGCGAGCGAGCAGCCAACCTTGCCGGCCCCGATGAACGCTATGCGAATCGGCGCGCCCAAGCTACTTCGAGCAGCCGCAGTGGCCGCAGCAGGGCTTCTCGCCGGCGGTCTTGGGGTCAAAGATGAAGTTGTCGATCAGGCGGGTCTTGCCGATGTAGACGGCCATGGCGCAGAGCACCGGGACGTCCTCGATCTTCTCGATCTGCACGATGTTCTCGAAGTCGACCATCTTGACGTAGTCGATCTTTGCGAGCGGCTCGGCCTCAATGATCTTCTTCATGGCGTCGAGCACGGTCTTGGCGTTGCGCTCGCCGTCCTCGACCATCTTCTGGCCGGCGAACACGGCGCGGGACAGGCACAGCGCGGCGGTGCGCTCCTCGGCCGAGAGGTAGGTGTTGCGCGAGCTCTTTGCCAGGCCGTCCTCCTCGCGGACGATGGGGCAGCCGACGATCTGGATGCCGAAGTTGAGGTCGCGGACCATGCGGCGGATGACGGCGAGCTGCTGGGCGTCCTTCTGGCCGAAGTAGGCGCGGTCGGGCGTCACGATGTTGAAGAGCTTGGAGACGACGGTGCAGACGCCGCGGAAGTGGATCGGGCGCGTGAGGCCGCAGAGCTCATGGGTGAGCTCGTCCATGTTCACGTAGGTGCAGGCGTTGGGCGCGTACATCTCGGACGGCTCGGGGTGGAAGACCAGCGCGGCGCCGGCCTCCTCGCACAGCTTGCAGTCGCGGTCGAAGTCGCGCGGGTAGCTCTCGAGGTCCTCGGTGGGCCCGAACTGCGTGGGGTTGACGAAGTCGGAGACGACGACGCGGTCGTTCTCGGCGGCGGCGCGCACGATCAGGCTCTTGTGGCCCTCGTGCAGAAATCCCATGGTGGGGACGAGGCCGACGGTCAGGCCCTCGCGCTTCCAGGCGCGGACCTGCTCGCGGACCTCGGCGACGGTGGTTGCGGTCTTCATGGTGTTCTCCTTAGACGAAAAACGGTACTGGGGGTGCGAATAAGGGCGCCTGCCCCGGCTCATGCGCTCGGTGGCAGGAGCTTCTTGCTATTCCTGACTCTTCACGGCGTCGATGACCTCGGGATCGAGGTTCTTGTAGCTCTCGGCGGCGGAGGGGAAGTCGCCCGACTGGACGGCGGAGTCGTAGGCGTGGAAGGCGTCGACGATGGCGTCGCCGATCTGCGCGAACTGGCGGACCATCTTGGGCTTGAAGCCGCCCGGCGTCATCTGGAGCATGTCCTGGACCACGAGGACCTGGCCGTCGCAGCCGTTGCCGGCACCGATGCCGATGGTGAACGCGCTGGTCAGGCGCTCGGTGATGAGGGCGGCGAGGTTCGCGGGCACGCACTCGAGCACGATGGCGAAGGCGCCGGCCTCCTCGAGCGCGAGCGCGTCGTCGAGGAGCTGCTCGGCGGCTTCGACGCCCTTGCCCTGGACCTTGAAGCCGCCGAAGGCGTTCACGGACTGCGGCGTGAGGCCGAGGTGGCCGACGACGGGGATGCCCGCGGCGACCATGGCGCGGACCTGCTCGACGCAGCGCGCGCCGCCCTCGAGCTTGACGGCCTGGCAGCCGCCCTCCTTCATCAGGCGCACGGCGTTCGCGACGGCGGTCGGGACGTCGGTCTGGTAGGAGCCGAAGGGCATGTCGCCCACGACGAAGGTGTTGTCGCACGCGCGGGTCACGCAGGCGGTGTGGTGGACCATGTCGTCCATGGTCACGGGCAGCGTCGAGTCGTAGCCCATCATGGTCATGCCCAGCGAGTCGCCGACGAGGATCATGTCGATCCCGGCCTGTTCGGTGAGCGCTGCCATCGTGTAGTCGTAGCTGGTCACCATCGTGACCTTGCCGCCTTCGTCGACCTTCTTCTTTAAGGTGATGACGGTGTTCTTTGCCATCGTTGCCTCGTCCTTCCAAGAGACGTGTAAAGACACCCGCTCGGCCGCAGGGCCAAACGGGCGTCGTTTATCTTTGAGCCTAGTGTAACGCGCGCATGGGCGCCGGGACAGTCCCTTTGTCCGCGCGCGGCCTGTTCGCTGTAGTTCTTTGGTTGTTGCGCAACTGTCCTGCTTCGCTACTTCGCGGCCGCCTCGGCGTCGAGCGTGTCGCGGATGGCGAGGATGAACTCGCGCGTGCCGAGCGTGGTGGGGTCGGGCAGCGTGGTGATGCGCGCGAGGTCGCCCGTCATCTTGCCGGCCTCGATGGTGTGGATCGTGGCGGCCTCGAGGCGGTTCGCGAAGTCCACGAGCTCGGGCGTTCCGTCGAGCTCGCCGCGCTTGCGCAGGGCTCCCGTCCAGGCGAAGATCGTGGCCACGGAGTTGGTGGAGGTGGGCTCGCCCTTGAGGTGCTTGTAGTAGTGGCGCTGCACGGTGCCGTGGGCGGCCTCGTACTCGTAGTAGCCGTGGGGGCTCACGAGGACGGAGGTCATCATGGCCAGGCTGCCGAAGGCGGACGAGAGCATGTCGCTCATGACGTCGCCGTCGTAGTTCTTGCAGGCCCAGATGAAGCCGCCCTCGGCCTTCATGATGCGCGCCACGGCGTCGTCGATGAGGGTGTAGAAGTACTCGATGCCGAGCTCCTCGAACTTCTGCTTGTACTCGGCCTCGTAGAGGTCGGCGAACACATCCTTGAAGCGGTGGTCGTACTTCTTCGAGATGGTGTCCTTGGTCGCGAACCACAGGTCCTGCTTGGTCGAGATCGCGTACTCGAAGCAGCTGCGCGCGAAGCTCTCGATGGAGTCGTCGAGGTTGTGCATGCCCTGGACCACGCCCGCGCCGGTGAAGTCGTGGACGAGCTCGCGGGCCTCGGTGCCGTCGGCGGCGGTGTAGACGAGCTCGACCTTGCCGGGGCCGGGGATGCGCATCTCGGCGTTCTTGTAGACGTCGCCGTAGGCGTGGCGGGCGATGGTGATGGGCTTTTTCCAGCAGCGGACGACGGGCTCGATGCCCTTGACCACGATGGGGGCGCGGAAGACCGTGCCGTCGAGCATGGCGCGGATGGTGCCGTTGGGGCTCTTCCACATCTGCTTGAGGTGGTACTCCTCGACGCGCTGGGCGTTGGGGGTGATGGTCGCGCACTTGACCGCGACGCCCAGGCGCTTGGTGGCCTCGGCGGAGTCGACGGTGACCTGGTCGTCGGTCTTGTCGCGGTACTCGAGGCCGAGGTCGTAGTACTCGGTCTTGAGGTCGACGTAGGGGCAGATGAGCTCGTCTTTGATGATCTGCCAGATGATGCGGGTCATCTCGTCGCCGTCCATCTCGACGAGCGGGGTCTTCATCGCGATCTTGGTCATGTGCGCCTCCGGGTGGGTAACAGAGCACGGAATTGAGGCGACTTTAGCATGGCGCTGCGCGCCCGCCGCGGTCGCGCGGCGGCTTGAGACACGGTTGTCACAGTCGGGGGACGGTCGCCTGGGCGCGTAACCGCGCCGTTGGCCGAATCGGTTATGCTCCTAAAAACACAACGCCTAACAACGAGTTAGGCTTTTTGACAACTAGTTTGCGCATCTGAGGGGATGCACGAGTAAAGGAGAGGCTCATGGCAGAGAACGAGAGCGTAGAAGAGTACGACTACCACCCGATGTGGGAGGGCCTGGGCATGGACGTGCCCGCTCACGACGGCCTGCTCGGCGCCGTGGGACAGATGTACGGCAGCATGTTCCTCACGCAGAAGAACCGCCCGGCGAGCACGAGCTATCTGGACTTCGTCGCCTCGAACATCCACTCGGGCCGCATCAAGGAGATGCTCGACAAGAAGGCGTCGGGCGAGGCGAAGAAGATCATCGGCTCCTTCTGCCTGTACGTCCCCGAGGAGATCGTGACCGCGGCGGGCGGCATTCCCGTGGGCCTGTGCGCCGGCGCCGACTGGGCGACCGATAAGGTCGAGGACCACCTGCCGCGCAACACCTGCCCGCTCATCAAGGGCTTCACCGGCTTCAAGCTCGGGCGCGTCTGCCCTTACATCGAGGCTTCCGACCTCGTCGTGGGCGAGAATACCTGCGACGGAAAAAAGAAGGGCTATGAGTTCTTCGCCACGCAGAAGCCCATGTACATCGTCGACATCCCCAACGTGCACGATGAGCGCACGCTCGAGGACTGGAAGGGCGAGGTCAAAAAGCTTGCGCGCCGCCTCGAGGAGGAGTGCGGGACGACCATCACGGCGGAGTCCCTGTGCGACGCCATCAAGCTCGCCAACGACAAGCGCCGCGCGCTCCAGCGCCTCGCCGCCACCCGCGCCGCCGACTCCGTCCCTATCAGCGGCCTCGACAGCCTCCTGACCATCCAAGCCGCCTTCATGGATGACTCCGCCCGCCTGACCGGCGCCATCAACGCCATGGCCGATGAGTGCGAGCGCCGCAACGCCGAGGGTGCCGAGGGCGCCGCGCCCAAGGGGGCAAAGCGCATCCTCTACACCGGGACGCCGATGGCGGTTCCCAACTGGAAGCTCTTCAACATCATCGAGAAAGCCGGCGGCGTGGTCGTGGGCGAGGAGGCCTGCACGGGCTCGCGCTACTACAAGGACCTCGTCGACGAGTCAGGCACCACGGTCGATCAGATGCTCGACGCCATCGCGGAGCGCTACTTCAAAATCAGCTGCGCGGTCTTCACCCCCAACGACCAGCGCATGGCCGACATCGTCCAGATGGCGCGCGACCTGCACGCCGATGGTATCGTCGACTGCTCGCTGCAGTTCTGCACCCTCTACGAGATGGAGGCGTTCAACGTCGAGAAGGCCGCCGAGGAGGCGGGCATCCCCTTCATGCACATCACGACCGACTACACCTCCGAGGACGCCGGCCAGCTCACGACCCGCATCGAGGCGTTCCTCGAGACCATCTAGCAAAGTCCGGAGCCAGGGAGGAACCGCGATGGGGGACCACATGTACCAGGAGCAGCCGCTGCCGCGCACGTTCGAGGAGTTCAACGAGCAGCGTCGCGCGAGCTTTATCCGCGTCAAGGACTACAAACAGGCGGGCAACCGTCTCGTAGGCTATCTTTGCAGCTACACACCGCTCGAGATCATCGATGCGGCGGGGGCCTCGAGCGTCGCCCTCTGCGGCACCTCGGATGAGGTCATCCCGGAGGCCGAGAAGGTGCTGCCTGCCAATCTCTGCCCGCTCATCAAGTCAACGTATGGCTTCGCCTACTCGCAGAAGTGCCCGTTCACCTACTTCTCGGACCTGATCATCGGCGAGACCACCTGCGACGGAAAAAAGAAGATGTTCGAGCTGCTCGGTGAGCTCAAGCCCGTGCACGTGCTGCACCTTCCCCAGAGCCGCGAGCGCGCCTATGAGCGCGCCGGTTGGCGCGAGGAGTGCCGCCTGCTCAAGGAGCGCCTCGAGGAAAACTCTACGGAGTCACGATCACCGACGACGACCTCCGCGCCGCCGCCCGTCGCCGCAACCGCCTGCGCGCCGCTCAGATTTCCATGTTCGAGCTCCAAGCTGCCGAGCCTCCCGTGATGGGCGGCGTTGAGCTCATGAGCACGATGTTCGCGGGAACGTTCAACTTCGACGTCGATGACTTCACGTCCAAGGTCGAGGGCACGGTGGCCGCGCGCCGCGCCGCCTACGACGCGGGCGAGCGCCCCATCCCGGCGAGCGCCAAGCGCATCCTCATCACGGGCTGTCCCGTCGGCGGCGTCATCAACAAGATCGGTCGCACAATCGAGCGCAACGGCGGCGTGGTCGTGTGCATGGACGACTGCTCGGGCGAGCGCACCGCGCGCATGATGGTCGATGCCGAGGCGGACGACATCCTCGGCGCCATCGCCGACCGCTACCTCGACATCAACTGCTCCGTGATGACCCCCAATGACACGCGCATGGACAACACCCTCGCGATGTGCGAGAAATACCATGTCGATGGCGTCATCGAGAGCGTGCTCACGGCCTGCCACACCTTCAACGTCGAGAGCGCGCGCATGCAGGCCGCCGTCGAGGGCGCCGGTATCCCTTACATGAAGATCGAGACGGACTACTCCGCCGGCGACCAGGGACAGATCGATACGCGCATCGCGGCCTTCATCGAGACGCTTTAATTCGCTCGATCGGCTTTAGTCGTTTTGAGCGTGCGCGGGCCAAGCGGATGGGAGCGTGCTTTGCTTGGTATAGGAATCGACATAGGGTCTACCGCGACGAAGGTCGTGGCGCTCGACGAGGGCGGCGAGCTTCTTTCGAGCGAGGTCATGCCCACGGGCTACTCGAGCGTCGACGCGGCGGAGCGGGCGCGCGAGGCGCTTCTCGCGCACGGGTTCGATGTTGCCGCGGAAGATGCGCGGGTCGTCGCGACGGGGTACGGCCGCGTTGCGGTGCCCTTCGCCGATAAGGTCGTGACCGAGATTACCTGCCACGGGGTCGGCGCGGTGCGCCTTTTTGGGCCCGATGGGACCGTCATCGACGTCGGCGGGCAGGACACCAAAGTCATCCAGCTGCGCGCGGGCCGCGTGGCGAAGTTCGCCATGAACGACAAATGCGCCGCCGGCACGGGGCGGTTCCTCGAGGTTATGGCGGACCGGCTCGGCGTGAGCCAGCGCGAGCTCGCGGACCTCGCGCGCACGGGCGACGACGTGAAGATCTCGAGCATGTGCACGGTGTTCGCCGAGTCTGAGGTCATCAGCCTCGTGGGCGCCGGCAAGCCGCGCGAGGACATCGCCCACGGCATCATCGAGTCCGTGGTCTCGCGCGTGGCCGCGCTTGCGGGGCAGGGGAGCGCGCCCTACTTCCTCACGGGCGGCCTGTGCGAGAACGATTACGTTGTCGAGCGCCTAGGGACGCTCCTCGGCTCACCCGTGGCGACCTGCCCCGAGGCGCGCTTCGCCGGCGCGCTCGGGGCTGCCGAGCGCGCTCTTTCGCTGAAATAGGCTTGCTCGGGGCGTCTATCGGAGCCAGGCTGGCTGATCGGCGCTGATCGCGCGGGCGCAGATGCGGGCATCGGAGAGGCCGACGGGCCCGTGACCGAGCGCGTAGGCGCCGCTGCCCTTAGGGACGAGCACGTAGACGGCATCGTTCACGGCATCGTAGGCCTGTGTGGCTGCGCGGGGGTCGCGCACGACACGCGCGGCCGTGCGGCGGAGCGACGGGTCGTCGGTGGCCAGGAGCTCCTGGGCGATCTGGTCCGTCGCCGGCATCTGCGGCCACGTCGCCGGCCGAGCCTGCGCGTTCACCGAGAAGCAGGTGAGCTCCCAGAGGATGTCCCCGTCGTGCGGCTCGAGGACGGCTGCGATGGGCTCGCCGTCGGCCGTGAGCAGGCCCGTGTCGAAGGCGGCCGACGAGCCGTCGTCGGTCATGGCGACGA